>JAKSPX010000001.1 GCA_024404415.1 Clostridia bacterium
CCCGTTCCCCGTCCTCTTCTCTCTTTCTGACCCGCATCTCCTCGTCCCTGGCGGGCGCCGCCGCCTCAAAATCCTCCCTTGCGGCCGCCTCTTCCTTGCTTTTGACCGTCTCCGCGAGCCGTTCTTCCCACATGGAAAGCTCTTTTTCATCTGTTCCCGAGCGCATACGCGCCTGACTCGCGGCCTCGTCGATCAGGTCGATGGCTTTATCCGGCAAAAAGCGGTCATGGATATACCGCATGGAAAGCTCCAAGGCAGCTTTGATGGCCTCATCGGTGATCCTGACGCCGTGGTGGGCTTCATAATGGGGTCG
Organism: Clostridia bacterium; assembly: GCA_024404415.1. GTDB lineage: Bacteria > Bacillota > Clostridia > Oscillospirales > QAMX01 > RUG11797. Next base: position 314 of record JAKSPX010000001.1, read on the forward strand.
AAGTCCGCGGAGCATCTCCATGGCCGCCTCCGGCTCCGGCTCCCGCACTTCGACCTTGGAGAAGCGGCGCTCCAAAGCCGCGTCCTTTTCCACCTTCTTCCGATACTCCGCAAGTGTCGTCGCGCCGATCACCTGCAATTCGCCGCGCGCAAGCATGGGCTTGAGGATGTTCGCCGCGTCAATGGCCCCGTCCGCACCGCCCGCGCCGACCAGATTGTGTATTTCGTCGATGAACAAAATCACGTTGCCGTGTTTCACGCACTCCCTTACGATCAGGCGCATCCGTTCCTCAAATTCGCCGCGATATTTCGTGCCCGCGATGACCGCCGCGATGTCCAGGCTGAAGATCACCTTATCCTGCATCTCCTCCGGCACCGCGCCTTCCGAGATGGCCTGCGCCAGCCCTTCCACGACGGCGGTCTTGCCGACGCCCGGCTCTCCGACCAGGCAGGGGTTATTCTTGCTTCTGCGGCAGAGGATGCGCACCAACTGGTCGATCTCCTTTTCCCGCCCGATCACGGGATCCAGCCTTCCGAGAAAGGCTTCCGCCGTGAGATCCCTGCCGCACTTTTCCAGTTCGCCCCGTATCGGCTCCGGCGTGCGGTGGAGCTTCCCCGTTTTGCCCGCTGCCGCTTCTTTTCCCACTTCCTCCGCGCCGAAATTCATCATGGCATAGACCTCTTCCGCAAGTGCATTCGGTGCGACACCGGCTTCCCTGAGCATTCCGAGCGCCGTGTTCTCTCCCTCCCGGAGTATACCGAGGAGCAGATGCTCGCAGCCGATCTTCTTTTTCCCGAAATTTCCGGCCTCCGCCCCGGCCAGTTCAATGATCCTTCTGCAGCGCGGCGTCATACCCTGCGGCAGCATGGTCGGGTCGCCCCGCCCGACGTGCGTCACGATGCGCTCCTCCAGCCCCTTTTCCTCCACCGCATGGCTTTGAAGCGCCATGTAGGAAAGCGTATCCCCCGCGCGCAGGATGCCGATGACCAGATGCTCGCTTCCGACGAAGCCGTGCCCGAGCTTTTTTGCCTCCTTGTAACTCTCCGCCAGCGCCTTTTGTGCCTCCTGCGTAAACCCGCGATTCCGTTCTTCCACGCCCAAATCCTTCCTTATCCCGTGATCCGTTACTGCCAGTATAAACCAATTTATATTTATTTATTCTTTTTTTCAATTTAGGTGTTGATTTTTTCTATCTTTGTGATACAATGAAAGTGACCATATTGGAGAGGAGAGAAAATCATGGCATATACGATCACCGATAAGTGCATCAGCTGCGGTACCTGCGAAGGCGAATGCCCCGTGTCCGCTATTTCTGCCGGCGACGGCAAGTACGTTATCGATCCTGATACCTGCGTGGAATGCGGCGCTTGCGCCAGCGTTTGCCCCGTTGAAGCCCCGCAGCCGAAGGAGTAAGATTCCTTTTGGGTACACATCGGAGCCGCGTTCCCGCGGCTCCGATTTTTTTAGGAAGCAGGGAGGAAACGTGTGGCAGCTAAGATAGAGGATCTCGGTGTTTTCGGTCTCAAGTTCATACAACCCGAAGGTGTGGAAAAATTCGGCACCGATTCCATTCTGCTCTCGGACTTCGCCGCGCGAAAGCTCCGTCCCGCCTTCCGCGTCGCCGATCTCTGCTCCGGGAGCGGCATTATTGCCCTGCTGCTCGCCGCGCGTCACCCTGCGTACGTCGCGTCCGTCGAGCTTGATCCCGAAGCCGCCGAAGCGGCCAGGGAAAACGCCCGTCTCAACCATCTCCCCATCGACATACTCTCTGCCGACATCCGCTCGGCGCCTCTGCCCCCCTCATCCTTTGATATGGTCACCTGCAACCCGCCATATTTTCAGGCTTCAAGTAAGGTCAGCCCCGACGAAAAGCGCCGTCAGGCGAGAACTGACGCGGAATGCACCTTCTTTGACGTCGCCGGATCTGCATCCCGCCTACTCAAATACGGTGGTACCTTCTTCGCCGTCTACCGTCCCGAACGCCTGACCGACGCCCTGACAGCCATGCGGCAGTGTGATCTGGAGCCGAAGACGCTCCGCTTCGTCGCCCACACCACAGAAAAAGCCCCCTTTGCCGTGCTTTTGGAGGGCAAAAAGGGCGCGCATCCCGGCATGACCGTCGCGCCGCCCCTCACCATGCAGAGCGAGGCAGCGCACGTGATCTACCGGGGCCGCCAATTCCACTAAGAGGAAACAACATGGAAATAGAAAAGAACACCTTATACGTCGTCACCACGCCCATCGGCAATCTGGCCGACATGACGCCCCGCGCCATCGAAGTGCTCGGCAAGGTCGACTTTGTCGCCGCCGAGGACACCCGCGTGGGCGGCAGTCTGCTTGCACACTTTGACATTCACAAGCCTCTCGTCAGTTATTACGAGCACAACAAGCGCGAGCGCGGCGAGATCATTACCGCCCGCATCCTCGCGGGCGAATCCTGCGCCCTCATCACTGACGCAGGCACCCCCGCCGTCTCCGACCCCGGCGAGGATCTGGCCGCTCTGTGCGTGGAAAAGGGCATCAAGGTCTCGCCGATCCCCGGCGTCAGTGCCCTCATCACGGCGCTCTCAGCCTCCGGCATGCCCTCCGGCCGCTTCTGCTTTGAGGGCTTCCTCTCGGTCAACAAAAAATCCCGCCGGGAGCATCTGGCTTCGCTGAAGGACGAGATGCGCACCATGATCTTTTACGAAGCGCCGCACAAGCTCACTACCACGCTGGATGACCTCTACGCCGCCTTCGGCGACCGCAAGCTGGTGATGGCACGCGAATTGACCAAACTGCACGAGGAATTCATCCACACGACGCTTGCCGGTGCGGTAGAATTATATAAAGAGACCTCCCCGCGCGGCGAATACGTTTTGATCCTCGCGGGCAAGGAAAAAGAAGAGACCGAGACGCTTTCCCGCAACGAGCGCTACAAATTAAAGCTTGAGGAAAAGCGCCGTGCCCTTGAAAACGAAGATGAATGAAAAAAGAGCGCCATGCAAACTGAGTTTGCGCGGCGTTCTTTTTATGATGTTTACTTTTTCTTCACCGGGATCCAGACGGCTGAATGATAATCGGGATCGGACTTTTCTCCGTTCATACAGTCGTACCATTCCACATTGACGTTTCCGCACATCTCGTAATCCGGGTTGCCCGGCAGCCATTCCCGGAATATGCGGTCATTCAAAGACTGCAGTGCATCCGGAATGGCGCCCACACAATCAAAAATCGCCCAATCCCCCCGCGGGAATTCATAAAGCATCATACCCTCCGGCACCTCGCCGCCGGTATATCTGCCCGCGATCATATAAAGGAACCTGCCTTTGCCCGCGAGGGACTCATCGTCGATGCAGACGCCGTATTCGCCGATGCAGTTGTCCATCAGGGCCTTTTCATACGCATTGGCCGGAGGATTCCCGGCATAGACGTTCTTCGCGTATTTCTCGCAGGTCTCGTCCCAGAAACGGGGGATCCCCGCATGGGCATCCTCACCCGAGAACGATTTCACAAAGCCGATCACCTTAAACCCAAATAGATTTCTGATTTTGTACTCCATCATAGTGCCTCCCTGAATGTCTATCTTGATCGTCAGCGGAAGAAAAGGTTTTATGGGTGCTCCCTGCCTGACCTCGGTCGGGGTGGCCTCATGAAAGCGGGTAAAGGCGCGTGTGAAGCTTTCCGGCGTTTCATAGCCGCAATCGAGCGCCGCGTCGATCACCCTTTTCCCGTGATCACGGATATCAATGGCCGCCAGATACAGTCTGCGGTTGCGGATATACTCCATCACGGAAAAGCCGGTCATCACCTGGAAGCCTTTCTGAAAATGGACCTGAGAAAGATACACCTCTTCGGAAACATTCACAGCACTGATGTCCTCCCAGAGGTGTCCTTCCATATACGCCAACGCTTTTCGGATCGTGTCCAGCCAGTCCATGTCCTTTTCCTCTTTCTTCCTTACTGCAAGAACCATTATACAGGGTCATGCGCTATCCTGCCTGACTATTTTTATCCCGTTTTGTCCGTTATAAATAAGGGGAGTGTCCTCAGACGCTCCCCGTGTTTTCATAACATTTCTTCGATGGCTTCCCACGCCTCTTTGGCATAGAAGCGATGTCCTTCGCCGCCGACGATCAGGCGGCAGTTTTCTTCTTTCCCGGCCGCTTTGAAGACCGACTTGATGGTCGCAAACTCTTTCTGCACACCAGGCTGCGGGAAGATCGGGTCATGAAGGCCCGAGACCACGATCAGCTTGCGCGGCGCGATGGTCAGGGCGAGGTCGCCCATGTCGAAATTCTCCGCAATGTGCGGAATGAAATTGCAGACGCAGTGCTCCATCGCCCCGATGGAATCCTTATAGGAGCAAACAGCGCAGGAAGGCACCGCAAGCCTGATGCGCTCCTCCATGCAGGCGGCATAATAAGTCGTGGTGCCGCCGCCGGAGTTGCCCATGCAGCCGATGCGGTCTCCGTCGATCTCCGGGAAGGTCACGAGCACGTCAATGGCGCGCGAAACATCCCACACGCGCTCACCGATCATGGTGCGCCCCAGAAGAAGGGCGTTCATGCTGGGAACGTGGCAGCGCGGGCGCGTCGGCGTATCCTCGGTGTCACCCTCCATCGGGATGATGCGCTCGCCCATGGCCCGCTGTTCCAATGAAAAGGCCGCCACACCGTGTTTGATACACTGCACGGCGAAATCGCGGTCACCGCCGCCGATGCTCTTTTCATCTCCCGGGTAGATCGCCCGGCCCATGGAAATGTGCATCCCGGTCGAGTGCCCCTGCAGACACACGAAGCACGGCACCTTGCCCTCTGCCTTTTTCGGAAGCCAGAGGTGTCCGATGGCGTCCACGTCCTTTTCCACCGTGAAGCGGATGCGCTTTTCGACGAAATCATCAAATTCCTTCGTGAATTCCACGCGGATATTGGCTTCGACCTTCTCCGGCTCTTTGCCGAGCAGTTCACGGAGCTTTTCTTTCGCCGCCTTCTGCTGAGAAGCCAGTTCCTTTTCCGGATCGAAGGCATAAAGAGGCTTTCCCTCTATGAATACGCGCTGATGCGCGCCGTCGGGAGAAATCAATTTCATTTGGTGACCTCCTCCAGATAGTCCATGATCTCCGCCGGGTCCTCAAGACCGTGCGGATGATGGTCACAGCCCTTTTTCCCGACTACCTTGAGTGTGATGCCAGCTTCCCGGTAGGCTTTTTCGAGATGAATGCCGTTTTCATGGTACGGAACGGTGTTATCACTATCGCCATAGACCATCAACGCAGGGATCTTATGCTCAATGAGCAGCCCCAGACGATCCATCGGCTGATTGCGCCAACCGATCAGTTCGGAAATGGTCATACCGGTCGCACCGAGGAATTCGTCCCACATACCTTCCCGCGCCTGGTCGGGTCTGCCGACTCTGCCGGGGCAGCTCAGGAAATTCATGACCGGCGCATCCAGATAGAGCGCCGCGACCTTTTCAGGATATTCGGCGGCGAGGATCACCGCCTGCATACCGCCGCAGCTCATGCCGACCGGGACGCACTTTTCGGAAAGCCCATAGGTTTTCGCAACATAATCGACAAAGCGCGTCTGACGATCACGCACGTCGTCGGTGCCCCAGCGGTTGTCGTTTTTCACGTAAGCCAGGTGCCAGCCGCGCTTCAAGCCCTCGATCTCCGCGTTCGGAAACGCCCCGAAATACTCGGTTTTATAAAGCCAGCGCCCCTGGGGATCCTTCTTTTCCGGGAAAACGATCAAAGCTTCATGGTCTTCAAAGGTAAAGTGCTCCATCCTGAAGCCGTTCCAGAGTTCTTCCATCGTCTTTTCCTCCTCAGTCCGCAAGCTTGGCCGAAAGCGTCACGACTGCGCCGTGCGGAAGTACAAGCGTACCATCAAAATCAGCGATTTCTTTTGTGATCGGCCTGACCTTTTCGGGTTCTTCAAAGGTATTGTGTGCGGTGAGGTCGTCTGAAGCCATGGTGATCACCGTCGCCTTGCCCGCAAACTTGCCGCCGAGCACTTCTATCGCAACGACTTTATCCTCTTTATAGTCGATATTCGCTGCAGTCAGCGTGAAAACGCCGTCCTTGACCGAGGCAGAGACCGAAATACCCGGTAAACCGTCGGTGCAGGCCGCACTCTCCGCGATCGTTCTGACCGCCTCCGCGCCCTGATGCGCTTTGAACATATTGAAAACATGATAGGTCGGCGTGACGATGCAGTTTTCACCGCCCGCAAGGAAGAGGGCGTGAAGGTTATTGACCAACTGCGCCACCGTGGCGAGCTTGACCTTGTCGCATTCGTTGTTGAAAATGTTGAGGGTCAAAGCTGAAAGAACGGCGTCGCGCATGGTGCTCTGCTGCTCAAAGAGGTTAAAGCCCTTGCTCGGGCCGCTGCCGCCGCGGTGCCAGGCGCCCCACTCGTCGACGCAGAGCCCGGCGCGCTTCTCTTCCTTATAAGAAAGCGCCGTGCCCCAATGTCGCTCGATAAGTTCCTGCATCCTATTGGCATTACCGAGCAGGCAATACCACTCTTCCTCATTGAAGTTGACCGGATCCTCGTTCTTGCCGTTGCTGTAATGGTGGAAGGACATACCGTCCATAAAAGAAGTATTGTTGACGGTTTTCAGAAGATCCTGCGTCCAGTGATAATCGCCGCCGCTCGCCCCCGACGCGATCAGCTCAATGGACGGGTCGGTGTTGTGCATGATCTCGGCATAGCGGCGGTACTGCAGTGCATAGGATTCCGGCGTCATGTTGCCGCCGCCGCCCCAAGTCTCGTTGCCAACACCCCAGTATTTCACGCCGTAGGGTTCCTTGTGGCCGTTTTTCTCCCTGAGCTTCGCCATGGTCGTCGTACCGGCCGGCGAATTGCAGTAGTCGATCCAGTCGCGGATGTCCAGCGGGGTGGTCGTGGTGATATTGGCCGCGAAATACGGCTCCGCCTCACACATGCGGCAGAAATCCATAAATTCATCGGTACCCACCTGATTGGGTTCATAGCGGTGATCGTTGACCGTCCACCAGTTGATGCGCACAGGCCGGTCCTCCTTGGGGCCGATGCCATCGCGCCAGTCGTAGATCTCGGCAAAGCAGCCGCCCGGCCAACGGATGAGCGGGATCTTCGCCTCTTTGATTTTGTCGATGATGAACTTGCGGAAGCCGTGGATGTTTTCCGCCTTGGCGTCTTCGCCGACGTAGATGCCGTCATAGATGACACCGCCGATGTGTTCGGAGAACACACCGTAGATCAGAGGAGATATCGTGCCCAGCTTTTCGGGCAGCACCGCGTAGATTTTTTCCATAATCATTTCGCCTTCCTTAAAAGTGTAGTTTCATTCTATCATAGCCTTTTCCGCTTGTCAAAAGCTTTTCCCCGAATCTTGCTTTTTTTCAAACCTCAGATTATAATATATCCATCAACATGACGGAGGTACTTTCAAATGCTTCGAGGAAACCGCGCCATTGTCACCGGTGCCAGCCGCGGGATCGGTTTCGCTATCGCCCGTTCGCTTGCCAATGCCGGCTGTCGTGTGCTCATCACAGGGCGCAATATCGCCACCGTAAAAGCCACAGCCAAGGAGATCGGTCACGGCGACATCTCGTATGCCGTCGACAGCGTGAAACAAAAAGAGATCCCGGCTAAATTCGCCGAAGCGGCGTCTCTTCTCGGCGGTGTGGACATTCTGGTCAACAACGCCGGTCTTTTTGCCCAGCGAAACGAATGGGACAGTGATTCTCTCCTTTCCACCACGCTTGCCGAATGGCAGAAGGTCATGGACGTCAACCTCTCCGCCGTCTTCTTCTCCATGCAGACGGCCGTCAGATATATGCGCGAAAACAAGATCAAGGGCAACATTCTCAACGTGACCTCGGTCGCGGGATACGAGCCCACCAACGGTGCCTACGGCGCTTCCAAGATCGCCGCCACCGGCCTGACGCGCGGCTGGGGTAAGCGTTTTGCGTCGGAAGGGATCGTCATCAACGGCATCGCTCCCGGCCCGGTCGCCACCGAAATGAACGGCTGGCACGAGGGAGATCCCATGGAGCACGACCGCATTCCCTTCGGCCGTTTTGCCACCATCGACGAGATCGCCTCTTTGGCCATGCACCTTCTGAGCAAGGAAGCGGAAATGATCTGCGGCGAAACCGTCGTTTTGGACGGCGCTTACGCCATCCGTTGAAAACAACTATAGAAAAAAGCTGCTGCAATTTTCATTGCAGCAGCTTTTTTATCAGCTATTCAGCTTATTTCGACTTTTTCTCGTCTTCCTTTTTGGTCTGCTCGTAGTTGACCAGTTCGATGATGGCCATTTCGGCAGCGTCACCGCGGCGAACGCCGGTACGGATCACGCGAGTATAACCGCCGTTTCTTTCGGCATAGAAGGGAGCGATCTCGTTGAAGAGCTTATAAACCACGTCTTCCTTGGTGATGAAGGAGAAAGCCTGACGCTTGGAAGCAAGCGTGTTCGCTTTTCCGAGGGTAATCATTTTTTCAGCAAGAGGACGAACCTCTTTGGCTCTGGTAACCGTGGTCTCTATTTTGCCGTTCTCAAGCAGATAGGTAACCATAGCGCGGAGCATCGCCATACGCTGATCGGTAGGTCTGCCGAGCTTGCGGGTTCCGGGCATTTTGAAAACCTCCTTAAATTCATTTCATCAGAGAATCAGTTTCCCTGATCTTCTTCTTTTTGCAGGGAAAGACCCATGGCGCTGAGCTTGTTGATGACTTCCTCCAGGGACTTGCGTCCGAGGTTGCGGACCTTCATCATATCTTCTTCAGTCATGCGGATAAGGTCTTCCACCGTGTTGATGTTTGCTCTTTTCAGGCAGTTGAACGATCTGACGGAGAGATCCAGCTCTTCGATCGTCATGCCGAGGGTAGAAGGCTTGGGTTCTTCATTGCCTTCCTCGGGCATCGGACGCGGAGCAATGTCGCCGGAAAGGGCGGCAAAATCAGAGAGCAGATCGATCAGGTGCTTGGCCGACCACGCCACTGCTTCCTGCGCGGTGAGGGTCTTGTCAGTCCAGACCTCAAGGGTCAGTTTATCAAGATCAACATCCTTACCGACACGGGTGTTTTCCACAGTGTAATTGACTTTCGTGACCGGAGTAAAAATCGAGTCTATCGGAATCAGTCCGATCGGCGCCTGCGCCGGCTTATTGCGTTCTGCGGGAACGTAGCCGTAACCCTGCGCCAAGGTGAGCTCCATGTTCAGAGAAGCTCCTTCGGAAAGAGATGCGATAAGAAGATTCGGGTTAAGGATCTCCACTTCTGCGTCAGCCTTGATGTCGCCGGCTCTGACTTCGCAGGGACCGGTGGCTTCGATCGTCAGGGTCTTGGTAGTCGGGGCAAACAGGCGAGCTCTGATGGCTTTTACGTTTAATACGATCTCGGTGACATCCTCTTTGACACCGGGGATGGTCGAAAACTCATGCTGCACACCGGCGATCTTGATCGTGGTGATAGCCGTGCCGATGATGGACGACAGCAGCACACGTCTGAGTGAGTTGCCGAGGGTCGTGCCGTAACCTCTCTGAAGAGGCTCAACGACAAATTTTCCGTAGGAACCGTCGATTTCACTGCTGACACATTCAATATTAGGCTTCTTAATCTCTAACAAATCCTGCACCCTCCTTTATTGAGTTTTATGAACCACATGAAGTAAGCCGGATCAGGATTACTTCGAATAGAGCTCGACGATGAGGTGTTCTTCGACCGGAAGGTCAATATCCTCACGAGCGGGCAGTGCGACGACCTTGCCTTCGCAGGTGTCGCGGTTCATATCCAACCACTTCGGAATGGGGCGAGTGGCGTTCGCTTCGTTGATATACTTGAACTTCTCGCTGGAACGGCTCTTCTCGACGAGAGCAATCACATCACCCTGCTTGACAAGGTAAGAGGGAATGTTGACTTTCTTGCCGTTGACCGTGAAGTGAGCGTGACGAACGAGCTGTCTGGCTTCCGGACGGGACATAGCGAGTCCGAGACGGTAGACGACGTTGTCAAGGCGAGTCTCCAGGATGCGGAGGAGGTTTTCGCCGGTGACGCCCTTCTGCTGTTCCGCCATATCGAAATACTTGGCGAACTGGCTCTCCAGGACACCGTAGTAACGACGGGTCTTCATCTTCTCACGAAGCTGGATGCCATATTCTTTCGCTTTGGTTCTGCCCTGACCATGCTGGCCGGGGGCATACTCTCTGCGGCTGAGTGCGCACTTATCCGTGTAGCAGCGATCACCCTTGAGGAACAGCTTCTGGCCCTCGCGGCGGCACATTCTGCAAACGGCTTCGGTATATCTTGCCATTTTTACTTTACCTCCAAAATTCAATCAGACGCGGCGGCGCTTCGGCGGACGGCAGCCGTTGTGCGGGATCGGGGTAACGTCCTTGATCATGGTGACTTCCAGACCGGCAGCCTGGAGGGCACGGATCGCAGCTTCTCTTCCCTGGCCCGGGCCGGTCACATAGACTTCAACAGTCTTGAGGCCGTGTTCCATGGCAGCTTTCGCAGCGGTTTCGGCAGCAGTCTGAGCGGCGAACGGCGTGCTCTTCTTGGAGCCGCGGAAGCCGAGCTCACCAGCAGACGCCCAGGAAAGAGCGTTGCCCTGCGTATCGGTGAGAGTAACGATGGTATTGTTGAAGGACGACTTGATGTGTGCCGCGCCCTTTTCAATGTTCTTGCGCTCGCGGCGCTTCTTGGAGACGACAGCACCTTTCTTGGGCGCATTCTTGCCAGCCATTACTTAGTCCTCCCTTTACTGTTTCTTGTTGGCGATGGTCTTCTTCGGGCCCTTGCGCGTACGAGCATTCGTCTTCGTGCGCTGACCGCGGACCGGAAGGCCTCTTCTGTGTCTCGTTCCTCTGTAGGAACCGATTTCGATCAGTCTCTTGATGTCAAGAGCAACGTTGCGGCGAAGGTCGCCGTCAACGGTGTAGTCGTGATCGATGGTTTCACGGAGACGAGCGATTTCATCATCGGTGAGATCCTTGACTCTGGTGTCAGGATTTACGTTGGCGGTTTTCAGAATGTCATTGGAGAGCTTTCTGCCAATGCCATAGATATAAGTCAACCCGATTTCGACGCGCTTTTCACGCGGCAGGTCAACACCGGCTATACGAGCCATACTTTTATACCTCCACTAAATAATCAGCCTTGCTTCTGCTTATGTCTCGGGCCGTTCTTCGGGTCCGAGCAGATAACCATAACGACGCCCTTGCGGCGGATAACCTTGCATTTGTCGCAGATCGGTTTGACCGACGGTCTTACCTTCATTGGATTGCACCTTCCTTTTCTCTTTTACTTGGAACGCCATGTGATTCTGCCCTTCGTGAGATCGTAAGGCGACATTTCAAGCGTCACCTTATCACCCGGGAGAATCTTGATGAAATTCATTCTGAGCTTGCCGGAAATGTGCGCGTGAATTCTGTGCTTATTCTGGAGCTCAACTAAGAACATCGCGTTTGGCAGCGCTTCTATGACGATACCTTCGAGTTCAATAACATCATCTTTTGCCAAGGCGGCATACCTCCTTTAACATTGAATCTGTTTAGACATCTTCTTCAGAAGACGTCAGCAGCACCGGATCACCATCCGTGATCAGTACTGTGTGCTCATAATGAGCCGATAGTTTATGGTCGATCGTGAGAACCGTCCAACCGTCCGACAGAACGCGGACGCCATATGTTCCTGCGTTGACCATCGGCTCAATTGCGATCGTCATTCCGGCACGAAGCCGCGGGCCGTGCCCGGGCTCTCCGAAATTCGGCACTTCCGGATCCTCGTGAAGTTCTGCGCCCACACCGTGGCCGACGAACTTACGCACGACGGAGTAACCGTTTGCCTCGCAATACGTCTGTATCGCGTGGGAGATATCTGTCAGCTTGTGCCCTTCTCGCGCAAATTTTATACCTTCATAGAAACTCTGTCGCGTGACGGCGACCAGTCGCTCGGCCTCTTCACTTGCTTTGCCGCAGATGAAGGTCCGTGCGGTGTCTCCATGATACCCCTTGTAGATCGCACCGACGTCGACCTTGACCAGATCTCCGTCCTTGATGACCTTGCTTCCGGGAATCCCGTGGATCACCTCGTCGTTAACGGAAACGCACGCAGCCGCCGGAAATCCGCCGTATCCCAGGAAAGAGGGTTTCATGTGATGCTCCGCGATGACTTTTCTCACCGTCATGTCAACATCGCGCGTTGTGACGCCGGGCTTGATCATTTCGCCGGCGGCGTCGAGTGCAAGTCCACAAACCTTACCGGCCGCGCGCATGCACTCGATTTCATACGGAGATTTGATCGTGATCATTCCGTAATTCCCAACGCCGCAAAGATTCTTTCGGTGATCTCCGAAATGGTGCCCATTCCGTCGACCTTGGAAAGGATCCCTTCCTTCTCGTAATATGCCTTGACAGGCTCAGTCTGCTCATGGAAGACCACGAGGCGAGCTCGAACGGTTTCTTCCTTATCGTCGTCACGCTGGAAGAGCGGGGCGCCGCATTTGTCGCAGATGCCCTCTTTCTGGGGCTTATTGAAAAGGGTGTGATACGATGCTCCGCAGTTTTTGCAGCTGCGTCTGCCGGACATTCTGCCGATGATGGCTTCATCTTCGGTTTCGATGGAGACGACCTTATCGATCGCAGCGCCCATGTCCTTCAGCGCTTCGGCCTGCGCGACCGTGCGGGGATATCCGTCGAGGATATAGCCGTTTTCACAGTCATCCTTGGAAAGTCTCGCCTTGAGCATGTCGATGATCAGGTCATCGGGAACAAGGTTGCCGCTCTCCATGTATCCGCGGGCTTTTTCTCCGAGCTCAGTGCCGTTCTTCAGATGCTCACGCAGGATGTTGCCCGTGGAGATCGAAGGAATGCCGAGCTTTTCAATGATCTTCTCCGCCTGCGTGCCTTTGCCCGCACCCGGAGCGCCAAGTAAAATAATCTTCATACTTTCGCCTTTTTCCTTAATCAAGGAAGCCCTTATGATAACGCATAACGATCTGCGCTTCCATAGCCTTGACGGTGTCAAGCGCAACGCCGACAACGATCAGCACGGTCGTGCCGCCGAGAGCGATACCGCTGAGCGACTTTGAGAAGACACTGACGATGATCGGGAGGACGGCAATGAAGCCGAGGAAGCCCGCACCGATGATGGTGACCTTCTTGAGGACCTTGGAAATGTAATCGGCAGTCGGCTTACCGGGACGATAACCCGGGATGGAACCGCCCTGGCTCTTCAGGTTATTCGCAACTTCAATCGGATTGAACTGCGTATAAGCGTAGAAGAACGAGAAGCCGATGATCATAAGGAAGTAAAGAACGACGTAAACAGGAGACGGGGAGGAGAGCCAGGAGATGACCGCATCCCAGAAACCATTGTATTCGTTGCCGAAACCGGAAGCGGTTTTGCCGCAGAACGAATAAATGATGGAGGGCAGCGAGACGATGCTCGATGCGAAGATGACCGGCATGACACCCGTCATGTTGACCTTCAGCGGAATGAAGGAAGTCTGTCCGCCGTAGACTTTTCTGCCGACAACTCTCTTCGCGTACTGGGTCGGGAGTCTTCTTTCAGCGTCGGTAACAAAGACGATGAAGATGATGACCGCCAGGAAGGCGAGGAGGACAGCGGCGAGAACGAAGATATTCAGAGTACCGGCAGCGACGTTGGCATAAAGCGAAACGCAGATGCTCGGGATTCTGGAAATGATACCGACAAAGAGGATGATCGAAATACCATTGCCAATGCCGTAGGAGTTGATCTGTTCACCCAGCCACATGATGATGGCGGAGCCTGCGGCGAAGGAGGCGATGATAACGAACGCTTTCCAGACATTCGGATTTTCAAGAACGTCGACGTAGCTGCCGTCGGTGAGCTGGATGCTCTGGTTCTTGATGGCGGTGTAGTAAGCAAAGCCCTGGATGAGGCCGATAGCGACCGTGACGTAACGGGTGAGGGCAGCCTGTTTCTTTCTGCCTTCATCGCCGCCCTCCTTGACCATCTTCTCAAGAGCCGGGATGGCAATGGTGAGAAGCTGGACAATAATGGAGGCGTTGATGTACGGGGTGATCGACATCGCAAAGAGCGTCATGCTCTGGAATGCGCCGCCGGACAGAAGGCTCAGATAACCGAAGAACTGATTGTTCGTCGAGTTGAAGATGAGACCGACTGCTTCAGGATTGACGTAGGGGACCGTGATGGTGCCCATGCCGATTCTGACGATCAGAATGATGAGAAGCGTGAAGAGGATTTTTTTGCGAAGTTCTTTAATGCTCCAAGCGTTTTTAATCGTCTCAAACATTAAATCACCTCAACTTTGCCTCCGGCTGCTTCGATCTTCGCTTTCGCGGATTCAGAGCAGGCACTAACCTTGACCGTAAGGGGAACATTGATCTCCCCGTTGCCAAGGAGTTTGATTCCATCAAAGGTCTTTTTGACAAGTCCGATGCTCTGGAGAGCGGCCGTATCGACTACGGCGTCTTTTTCAAAGCTTGCGAGATCAGAGATGTTGATCGTCGCATAAACAGTGGCAAAATTGGCGTTGTTGAAGCCGCGCTTCGGAAGTCTTCTCTGAAGGGGCATCTGGCCGCCTTCGAAGCCCGGGCGGATACCAACGCTGGAACGCTGACCCTGGCCCTTGTGACCACGGCCACCGGTCTTACCGTTGCCGCTGCCGGGACCGCGACCCTTGCGCTTGCCGACAGTCTTGTCTTCGGCAGGAGTAAGATTACCTAAATTCAACATTTCAGTGCCTCCTTATTCAACGACTTCGGTCTTGACCAGGTAGGCGATCTGAGCGATCTTGCCTTTGGTCATGGCGTTGTCGGGCTGGACCGTCGCGTCGTTGATCTTCTTGAGGCCCAGTGAATGCGCTGTGGCAATGTGCTTATCGTTTCTGCCGTTAAGGCTCTTGACAAGAGTAACTTTAATCATTTTCATTCCCTCCGTCAGCCCTGAATCTCGGCAACCGTCTTGCCTCTCTTGCGGGCGACTTCTTCAGCACCCGTGAGCTGCATGAGACCCTGGATGGTGGCCGTCACGACGTTCTGCGGATTGTTGGAACGAAGAGACTTGGTTCTGATGTTACGGATACCGGCCATTTCCATGACGGCACGAACCGGGCCGCCGGCGATGACGCCGGTGCCTTCCGGGGCGGGCTTGAGAAGAACTCTGCCGGCTCCGAATTCGCCGATCACTTCGTGGGGGATGGTATTACCGAGAAGGGTTACTTTGACAAGATTTTTCTTTGCATCTTCGATGGCCTTGCGGATGGCATCGGGAGCTTCGCTCGCCTTGCCGTTGCCGTAACCGAGGATGCCGTTGCC
This sequence comes from Clostridia bacterium, assembly GCA_024404415.1. GTDB lineage: Bacteria > Bacillota > Clostridia > Oscillospirales > QAMX01 > RUG11797. The sequence goes on from JAKSPX010000001.1 coordinate 15,612, forward strand.
GTTGCCGACGACCACGAGAGCCGAGTACTTATAAAGGCGACCGCCCTTAACAGTCTTGGAAACGCGGTTGGTAACGACGACTTTTTCCTGGAGCTCGCCGAGTTCGGCGGCGTCTATTCTCTGAGACATTTTCGTTCCTCCCCGTTAAAACTTGAGTCCGCCTTCACGGGCGCCCTCAGCAAGTGCCTGAACACGGCCGTGATACACATAGCCGCCACGGTCAAACACGACGTTTTCGATGCCGCAGGCTTTCGCTCTTTCGGCAATCATCGCACCGACCTTCTTAGCAGCGTCCTTGTTGCCGCCGTATTCGGTGAAATCCTTTTCAACGGTGGAGGCAGCGGCGAGGGTCTTGCCCGCGACGTCGTCGATCACCTGAGCATAGATGTGCTTTTCGCTACGGAACACACAGAGTCTCGGGCTTTCGGGGGTGCCCGAAATAACGGCACGGACTCTCTTATGACGCGTGATGCGCGCCGTGTTGGAATCTTTCTTGCTTACCATTATTTATGCACACTCCTTACTTCTTACCGGATTTACCCTCTTTGAGGACAATAACCTCACCGAGGTATCTGATGCCCTTGCCCTTGTAAGGTTCCGGAGGTCTCTTGGAGCGGACGTCCGCTGCAAACTGACCGACCTTATCCTTTTCAGCACCCTTGATGGTGATGTTGTTCGGGTTCGGAACTTCAATGGTGATGCCGGGGATCTCTTCCATGACGACGTCATGAGAGTATCCGAGGTTCATAACCAGCTTCTTGCCTTCCTTTGCAGCACGGTAACCGACGCCTTCGATGACGAGCTTCTTTTCAAAGCCGTCCGTAACGCCCTTAACCATGTTGGCGATGAGGGTTCTGGCAAGACCGTGGAGCGCCTTGATCTTGGGATCGTCGCTCGAACGGGTAACCTTGATCATGTTCTCTTCCTTGGAAACGGAGAGAGTCTTGTCATAAACGTAGGAAAGTTCAGTGCTATTCTTCTTCACGATCACTTTTCTGGCGTTTTCGTCAACGGAAACGTCGACGCCCGCCGGAATGGTGATGGGGAGTCTACCGATTCTCGACATGATTAGCCTCCTTACCAGACGAACGCAAGGACTTCGCCGCCGACATGCTCAGCTCTCGCCTTGCTGTCAGTCATGACGCCCTTGGAGGTGGAAATGATGGCCGTGCCGAGACCGCGAAGACCCTTCGGCATATCTTCCACACCGGCGTAGACACGCAGGCCGGGCTTGGGACCTCTGCGGAGACCCGAGATGATCGGTTCTCTGTTCTGGCCGTACTTGAGGGAGATACGGATGATGCCCTGGCCGCCGTCATCGATGAGGGTGTACATCTTAATGTAACCTTCCTCCATGAGGATCTCGGCGATCGCTTTCTTGGTACCGGAAGCGGGAACATCGACCGTGTCGTGCTTTTGGGAATTCGCGTTGCGGATTCTGGTCAGCATATCCGCGATAGGATCTGTGATCTGCATTTCTATATTTTCTCCTTTCAGAAGTTAGAGGCAGACGCCTCCACTTTTCCCTAAGGCCGGGAATTTACCAGCTTGCTTTCTTAACGCCCGGGATCTGACCCTTATAGGCGAGTTCACGGAAGCAAATACGGCAGATACCGTAGTTACGGAGATAAGCATGCGGTCTTCCGCAGATTTTGCAGCGATTGTAGCCGCGGGTGGAGAACTTCGGCTCTTCCTGCTGTCTTAAAATCATAGACTTCTTTGCCATTGCTATTTCTCCTCTCAGTCGTTAGCGAACGGAGCGCCCATCAGGGTGAGCAGCTCGCGCGCTTCTTCGTCAGTATTGGCGGTGGTGCAGATGACGATGTTCATGCCTCTGATCTTATCAACCTTATCGAACTCGATTTCCGGGAAGATCAGCTGCTCGCGAAGGCCGAGGGCGTAGTTGCCTCTGCCGTCGAAGGCGTTCGGGCTGATGCCGCGGAAGTCGCGGACTCTCGGGAGAGCGATGTTGAAGAGCTTGTCGAGGAACTCGTACATTCTGTCGGAACGGAGGGTGACCTTCGCGCCGATGTTCATGCCCTGACGGATCTTAAAGTTTGCAACAGACTTTCTCGCCTTGGTGATGATGGCCTTCTGGCCGGTGATCTGAGCGAGGTCGGAGCAAACAGCTTCAAGAGCCTTCGCATTTTCCTTAGCTTCGCCGCAGCCGACGTTGACAACGATCTTGTCAAGCTTCGGGATCTGCATGGTGCTCTTGTAGTTGAACTTCTTCATAAGAGCGGAAGCGACTTCTTCATTATAACGATCTTTCAATCTTGCCATGTCTTACTTCCTCCCTTAAATTTCTGCGCCGCACTTCTTGCAGACGCGGACTTTGACGCCGTTTTCGGTGACCTTGTGAGCAAGTCTGGTGGGCTTGTTGCACTTCGGGCAAACACGCATGACCTTGCAGGCATAGATCGGACGTTCCTTGTCGATGATGCCGCTGACGTCGGTCTGACGGCGGGCTTTCTGATGCTTCTTAGCGACCGCAATCTTTTCAACGATGACTTTGCCTTCATCCGGCATAGTCTCGAGTACCTTGCCCGTGCGACCCTTATCGCGGCCGCTGAGGACGATAACGGTGTCGCCTGTACGCACATGTAAATTCATGGTTGTGCCTCCTTATAATACTTCCGGGGCAAGGGAAAGGATTCTCATGTAACCCTTTTCACGAAGCTCACGGGCGACAGGCCCGAAAATACGGGTGCCTCTCGGATCTTTGTCATCCTTGATAATGACGGCCGCGTTCTCATCGAAGCGGACATAGGAACCGTCGTTTCTGCGAACGCCCTTCTTGGAGCGGACGATAACAGCCTTAACGACTTCGCCCTTCTTGGCCTGGCCGCCCGGGGTGGCCTTGCGGACGCTGGCGACGATGACGTCACCGACGTTGCCGTATCTGCGGACCGAGCCACCAAGGACGCGGATGCATTTGATTTCTTTGGCGCCGGTGTTGTCGGCAACCTTAAGAACAGTTTCCTGCTGTACCATGGGTGACCCTCCTTACTTCGCCTTCGTCACGATCTCAACGACGCGCCATCTCTTGTCCTTGGACAGAGGACGAGTCTCCATGACCCTGACGGTATCGCCGATCTTGCACTCGTTATTTTCGTCGTGCGCCTTCAGCTTGTAGGTGTTGCGAACGATCTTCTTATAAAGCGGATGGGTGACGTGGCCTTCGACAGCAACGACGACCGTCTTATCCATCTTATCGGAAATGACCTTACCGACTCTTGTTTTGCGGAAGGCTCTCATTTCTTCACTCATTGATTATATCCTCCCTTTTCCTCAGGCGTCGGCCTTGATTTCCATCTCGCGGAGAGTCGTCTTGACTCTGGCGATGTCTTTCTTAACTTCGACGATCTTCATCGGATTTTCAAGCTGATTGATCGCGTGCTGGAAACGAAGATTGAAGAGCTCGCTCTTCAGATCATCGAGCTTCTTATTCAGTTCCTCAACGCTCAACGCTCTCAGTTCGCTTGCCTTCATTCTTCTTCACCGCCTTCCGCGACTTCTTCAGTAGCTTTTCTGACGAACTTGGTCTTCATCGGGAGCTTATGACCCGCAAGGCGGATCGCTTCCTTGGCGTCGGCTTCGGAGACGCCGCCGATTTCGAAGAGCACTCTGCCCGGCTTAATGACCGCGACCCAGTACTCGGGGGAGCCTTTACCGGAACCCATACGGGTTTCAGCCGGCTTCTCAGTGACAGGCTTGTCGGGGAAGATCTTGATCCAGACCTGGCCGCCGCGACGGATGTAACGGGTCATGGCGATACGGGCTGCTTCGATCTGATTGGAGGTGACCCAAGCCGGCTCAGTGGCCATAATGCCGTAATCGCCGTAGGTAACCTGGTTGCCGCGCAGGGCTTTGCCCTTCATACGTCCGCGGTGGACTCTTCTGTATTTGACTCTCTTAGGTAACAGCATTACACAGAGCCTCCTTCTCTTCTGGGCGCCTGATTGCCGCCGTAGGGACGGTTATCATTTCTGAAGCCACCCTGTCTGCGGTCGCCCTGACGGTTGTCATTTCTGAAACCGCCCGGTCTGCGGTCGCCAGATCTGCGGCGATCGTTGCGATTCTTTCTTTCCTCAGCGTTCTTCTTTTCTTCGTTGAGGCGGTGTTCACGCGGGCTGCCGGTGAGGACTTCGCCCTTGTAGATCCAAACCTTGACGCCGATGCGGCCGTAGGTGGTGTTCGCTTCCGCGAAACCGTAGTCGATGTCGGCACGGAGGGTCTGAAGCGGAATGGTACCGTCATGGTACTGCTCTCTGCGGGCGATTTCAGCGCCGCCGAGACGACCGGAAACCATGGTCTTGATACCCTTGGCGCCGAAACGCATCGCACGGCCCATGGCCTGCTTCATCGCGCGGCGGAAGGAGATACGCTTTTCGAGCTGAGTCGCGATGTTCTCGGCGACGAGCTGAGCATTGAGGTCGGGGCTCTTCACTTCAATGATGTTGAGAGTGACAGGCTTGCCGATGAGCTTTTCAACAGCGAGGCGGATCTTTTCGATCTCCGCGCCGCCCTTGCCGATGACCTGGCCGGGACGGGCAACATGGATGACGACGTTGGTCTTGACATCCTTGCGCTCGATCTCGATCTTCGGAACGCCGGCAGAGTAGAGAAGCTTCTTGAGGTAGTTGCGGATTTTGTAATCTTCAACGATGAGGTCGCCCACAAGTTCGTCCTTGGCGTACCAGCGGGAATCCCAGTCGTGGATAACACCTACACGCAGTCCGTGCGGATTAACTTTCTGTCCCATAAAATCCTCCTGTTATTCCGCGTCAAGTTCTTTGACCGCGAGAGTGATGTGAGAGGTTCTCTTATTGATGCGGTCGGCTCTGCCCTTAGCTCTGGGCATCATTCTCTTCATGATGGGGCCGGGCCCGACAAGAACTTCACTGACGTAAAGCTTGTCAACATCCATCTCGAAGTTGTTCTCAGCGTTCGCCATGGCGTTCTGGAGCAGCTTGGAGAGCGGTTCGCTTGCAGCCTTGGGGGTGAAGCGAAGGATGGCCATAGCTTCCTTAGCCTTTTTGCCGCGGATCAGATCGCAGACGATCTTGACCTTGCTGGGGGAAATACGGACGTTTCTGACGTATGCTTTAGATTCCATGTTCATTTCCTCCCTTATTTACCGGTGTTGGAGGTCTTGGAACCCGCGTGGCCTCTGAAGGTACGCGTCGGGGCGAACTCGCCGAGTCTGTGACCGACCATGTCTTCGGTAATATATACCGGAACGTGCTTTCTGCCGTCATGCACCGCGATGGTGTGGCCGACGAAGTCCGGGAAGATCGTCGAAGCGCGGGACCATGTGCGGAGGACCTGTTTGCTTCCGCTGGCATTCAGTTTCTGAACTCTCTTGAGGAGTTCCGGGGCCACGAACGGCCCTTTCTTAACACTTCTGCTCATTTAATCTTTACCTCCGCTTATTTACCGTTGCGTCTCTTGACGATGAACTTATCGGTGCGGTTCTTCTTCTTGCGGGTCTTGTAACCGAGGGTCGGCTTACCCCACGGGGTAACAGGGCCGGGACGGCCAACAGGAGCCTTGCCTTCACCACCGCCGTGCGGGTGGTCGACCGGGTTCATAACGGAGCCGCGGACGGTCGGGCGGATGCCCATGTGGCGCTTGCGGCCGGCTTTACCGATCTTGATGTTTTCGTGCTCGTGAGCACCGACCTGACCGATGGTGGCGATGCAATCGAGACGGATGAGTCTGACTTCGCCGGAGGGAAGTCTGACCTGAGCGTAGCCGTTTTCCTTCGCCATGAGCTGCGCAGCGCTGCCGGCGGTACGGACGAGCTGAGCGCCCTTGCCCGGGTAAAGTTCAACGTTGTGAATGAAGGTACCGAGCGGGATGTTGGCAAGCGGCAGGGAGTTACCGGCGATGATGTCGGAGTTCGGACCGGAAACGACTTTGTCGCCGACCTTGAGGCCTTCCGGAGCGATGATGTACGCTAAAACGCCGTCTTCATACTTGATGAGAGCGATGTTCGCGGTACGGTTCGGGTCATATTCGAGCGAAATGACTTCGGCGGGGATGTCAGTTCTCTGACGCTTGAAGTCTACGATTCTGTACTTCTTGCGGTTGCCGCCGCCGTGATGGCGAACGGTGATCCTGCCGTAGCTGTTGCGGCCGGCGTGCTTCTTCTTGGAAAGGAGCAGGCTCTTCTCGGGGCCGTTCTTGGAAAGGCCTTCGATCTGGAGGGACGTCATGTTACGGCGGGACGGAGTCGTCGGTCTATAAAGTTTGATAGCCATGTTTCTTTCCCTCCGTCTTACATCATGCTGTCAAAGAACTCGATGGTCTTGGAATCATCGGTGATCTTGACAACTGCTTTTTTCCAGTCGGGACGGAAGCCGGAATGGACGCCCATTCTCTTTTCCTTGCCCTTGACGTTGATGGTGTTGACGCTTTCGACCTTGACGCCGAAGATCTCTTCGACAGCGCGGGCGATGTCGATCTTAGTGGCTTCCTTGGCTACTTCGAAGGTGTACTTACGCTCGGAGATGGCCATGGTGGATCTTTCGGTGATGATCGGCTTTTTGATGATATCGTACTTGTTCATGCAAATACCTCCTCGAGTTTCGCAAGGGCTGCCTTGTCGAGAACGAGAACGTCCGCACCGAGAACACCGTAGGTGTTGATGAGGGTGACATCGGTCGGATTGACCTTATCGATGTTGCGGGCGCTGCGGTAGAGCTTGTCGTTTTCGCCGGTGTAAGCGAGCATGACCTTGCCTTCAGCCTTGACCGCCTTGAGGAATTCAGCGATCGCCTTGGTCTTGTATTCGTCGGCAGCGATGGTGTCGATGACGATGATCTTGCCGTTCTGAGCCTTGTCAGCGAGGACAGACTTCAGAGCCAGGCGGCGGATCTTCTTATTGATGGTGTAGCCGTATTCTCTCGGCTTCGGGGCGAATGCCACGCCGCCGTGATGCCACTGCGGTGCGCGGATGGAACCCTGACGGGCACGACCGGTGCCCTTCTGTCTCCACGGCTTGCGGCCGCCGCCGGAAACTTCGGATCTGGTCAGAGCGGACTGAGTACCCTGGCGCTGGTTGGCGAGGTAATTGACGACCACCGCGTGAACGGCGGACATATTGGGCTCGATGCCGAAGATGGCATCATTGAGTTCGGTCTCACCGACAACTTTGCCGGTCATATCAAGAATATCTAACTTAGCCATTACTTAACCTCCTCGTCTTAAAGAGCACGGGTGGTGTTCTTAATGACCACCGCGCCGCCCTTGGGTCCGGGGATCGCGCCGCGCACTGCGAGAAGATTCTTCTCGGCGTCGACCTTGACGACCACGAGGTTCTGAACAGTGACCTGTTCAACACCGAGGTGACCGGCGAGTCTCTTGCCGGGCATGACTCTGGACGGGTCAGTGGATGCGCCCATGGAACCGGGGCTTCTGTGCACAGGGCCGACACCGTGGGTGTGCGTCTGGACCGCCTGGCCCCATCTCTTCACGACGCCCGCGTAGCCCTTACCTTTGGAAATACCGACGACGTCAACATGATCGCCTTCAGCAAAGACATCCGCCTTGATGACGTCACCGACGTTCATCGCGGAAGCGTTCTCAAGTTTGAACTCCCTGAGGACCTTGACCGGAGCGACGCCCGCCTTCTTGACGTGGCCGAGTTCCGGCTTCGTGAGCTTCTTTTCCTCAACGGTATCGAAGCCTACCTGGACTGCGTCATACCCTTCCTTGTCAGCCGTCTTCTTCTGGAGGACGGTGCAGGGACCCGCTTCAATAACGGTTACGGGAATGACCTTTCCGTTTTCATCGAAGATCTGGGTCATGCCGACCTTTTTTCCGATGATCGCTTGCTTGAGCATTTTTCTGTTCTCCTTTCAGCTATTGGTTGATCTTTCGACCAACTTGACCGCCGGCTCATTGCCGGGTTTTACAATTAAAGCTTTATTTCAATTTCCACGCCGGCGGGGAGGTCCAGAGTAGTGAGGGCTTCCATCGTCTTGGCGGTGGGCTTTAATATGTCGATGAGTCTCTTGTGAGTGCGTCTCTCAAACTGTTCGCGGCTGTCCTTGTACTTATGAACAGCGCGGAGGATGGTGACGACTTCCTTCTTGGTGGGAAGCGGGATCGGGCCGACAACTTCGGCGCCGGTGCGCTTCGCGGTTTCGACGATTCTCTCAGCCGACTGATCGGCGAGCTGATGATCGTATGCCTTGAGTCTGATTCTGATCTTGTCCTGTGCCATTGTTTCTTTTTCCTCCTGATTTTCACCTTTACGTGATTGGTGGTTCGGAGAGAACGTGCGTTATGAGGTAAGTCCCCACATCTTGTGGTTTCTTTTCCCAGCTCATCATTATCTTGTACTCTCTTCCGCGTGTTCTGCGTTTCCCCAAATTAAAACCGCATTGCCATTTTCAAATCGGCAATCCGGTCGCAAGGAAACCAGCGGACGCGCTCCGCGAACCACATACGTGTTTCCCGAAGCCGTATCCGCGAACGCCAAGGAGCACCGTCTGATGACGTGCTTCATCGCCAATTTCCCAACCGCCCGATTCTCGGCCGTTATTCCGGCCCGGACATACTCCACGAAAAAACCCTGCTTTCACAGGCAACCTTTCGCTTCATCGCACGTCCCCACACACGGGGACTCTAATATAGTACACCTAATGTATCGGAATGTCAAGTGTTATTTTCAAATAATCCGCAAATTTATGCCCAAAAGACCTTTCTTCCCCACTTTCATAAGGGTGAATTTGCACAAACGCCGTTTTGCGTTTTCCGGCCTTTTCCGGTTTTCTCCGATTTTTCTCATGCGCGGTAGGCTATATTTTCACTTCCCTGCGCCCCATATAGGTTTTTCCGTTTCGCCGTACCCCAAGATGTAGACACAGTATAATGGTTTCATTCCAAACGCGCTTATTTCTCGCGATGCAGATTCGGCAAATTGACCGACCTCGGAAATTTGTGAATTCCAAGGTCGGTGAACTTCATTATAAATTCTTCATCAATGGGTACGGAGAAGTCTGATTGGTAAGGCAGAGGATATAATCGGTGCTGACCTTGTAGAAGCGGGCAAGTGTAATGAGATGGTGGATGGGAATTTCGTTGAGTCCCTTTTCGTAGCGGGAATAGACCTGCTGAGTGGTACCTAAAAGCTCGGCAACATCCTTTTGCTTTAGGTCATGATCTTCACGCAATTCCCGAATACGGTCAACATAGGTTTTCAATGCTCATCACCTCAGAAGAAGTCTATCATACATCATAAATGATGTATTGACAAAACACCACATGAGGTGTATAGTATATTCTGCCGATGGATTAAGGATTCTCTATTTCTGTCCGGCTCTCACTTTTCGGATACGGTTCCGGGCAGTCGGTCAGACCCAAAAGATAATCCACGCTGGTGTGATGAAATTTCGCAAGCCGGATCAGAACCTCGGTGGGAATGTCCCTCTTGCCCATTTCATAATGCGAATAACAGACCTGTGAGCAGTTGAGATAATTGGCCAAATCTTTCTGTAAAAGGTCGCTGTCCTCCCTAAGATCGCGTATTCTCCGATACATCTGCCTATACCTCCTGATAATGAATCAGGATAAGTATATACAAAACAATTTGTTCTATTGACAAATAAAACAAATTGTTTTATAATTGTGGAAAAAGAAGGAGGTGAAAGAAATGTCTGCTAATACACCACCGATCGGGATGCGATGCTTTTTGCTGACCGTGTTAAAGTTGATCAACGAGGGCAAAAAAGAAAGCTGCACTTTTATTGAAGAATCCATTTCTAATGGCGTTGCAAGCGTGCTGTATGAGAAGTACCGCCCGGCGTTTGACAAAACAAGAGCAGACCCGACATTCCTGAAGGAGATCGACGGCTATTTTGAAAAAAACTGGGATGACCGCAAAGAATTATATGCCTGTGAAGAGCAGGACGGCCTTGCACTGTTAATTGCGCTTGCGCTCAATGAAATTTGTTTGTGAAAAGAGGATATTGAAATGAGTGAAGAGGAAAAGACAAAACTAATCAATAAAATCGGACTAATAACTTTAATTTGCGTAATTGTAATAGGTATCATAGCCATTTGTATTGCTTACAATACAACAAAAATGCCAAGCAGCTATTCCCATTCCGGCAGCTCATCGTCGTCCTCGTCAAGCAGCTATTCCAGTTCCGGCAGCTCATCGTCGAGTAATAATTGCGGCGGACCGGGAAAATGCAAGTATAAAGTGGACGGCAATTACGTATGCAGTAAATCCGCCACCAACGGGAGTTACTGTCAGGAACATTGGGACTATCTGAACTCAGCCTATAATTCATTGTTCGGCGGCAATTGACCATAAATCGGATAAAGAGAAGGTTAGGCAAAACTGACCTTCTCTTTGCTTTAGGAGAAAACTATGAAGAAATATACTTTTATATTCTGTTTGCTTATTTGCCTTTTTGGGATTTTAACCGGCTGTCAATCCTCGCCGGCGGCAGGAGAAAACATTCCGCATCAGACCGAAGAAGAAGTGACTTCCGCAGGAACGACCGGGACGGTCGAGGAGGCACCGGAGACGGAGGAAAGACTTATATTCCTCAATGACCGCTTTGCGAGGGTAGTGGAAATCGGGAATCAAATGATGGATTGTCTGGACGGAATCGAGCAATCCAATGCGTATGACAAACTGTCACAGGCCGATCAATACACGGCGGAAATGAACGGGATCTTTGACGAGATCGTCAGCAGATGCGAAAACGATGCGAGCTGTGATCGACTCGTATATCAGATCCGTTTGACACAAAATGTAAGCCCTTCAAAAATCGGCTCAAATAACGCCGGAGCTATTGCGGATCAGGTCATTCTGTACCAGCTTTTCATGCAGCAGATGTCCAGTTTGTTTGCCTATCTGGCGGATGAAATGGATTATCTGTCGGGAGAAACAAACCGTATCATGGAGATAGAGTATTTTACCGAGGTCGACGGTATGCCGACGCCGGACACCATAATTCGAGGGATTCAATATGATTCTCTGTCGACTGCGGACGGTGTACGGCAGTATATCTACCGTATCGGAGATAATGATTCGGATGCGCAGAGCAATTACAATATATATCTGAAAGCATTGGAAATGGACGGGCACTTTGAAACGAAAATCGAGGATGATTATACCTTTATTTTGAGAGACGGAGCAGTTGTTTCTATTTCCGCGGCGGGCTATGATACGGCAATGGGATATTATCTGATTGTGAGTTTTCCGGGTTAATGAGATGGTCATATCCCGAAAAAGCATCTCCCTTTGGGAAATGTCATTAGGTTAAGCACGAGTCTGGTAGGGGCGCATGCCTACATGCGCCCGAAAGGCATCGGATCAAGGCACACTATACTTCTTGGCGGCATTGTACGTTGCCCTCTCAGACGGCTTCGCCGTCAGCTCTCCCGGAGGGAGAGCCTTAACCGATCTTCGCGAGAATCTTTACCGAAAAATCTATCCCCCGGAAACCGGTTTCCGGGGGAGCATTATATGTATGGATCTTTTACCCGATATATGATTGGCTCATATCCTCCACGACCTGCTCGCGGAGGTTCTTTTTATAGGAAGAGCCTTTGATCTTTTCATTGAGCTTTTCGAGATACAGATCTTCGTCGATGGGAAGCTCAATGGTCTTATCCAGCCACGAGGAGAGGAAGGCCGCGTTGGCGATGGTCAGGCCGTTGATGCCCTCGGGGCCCTCGGCGATCAGCGGTTCACCGCGCAGGATGTGCGCCGCGAAGGCGTTGAGGACGATCTCATGCGCCGCGCTTCTGCCGTCGTGCTCGACGGTGATCCAGTTGCCCTTGGGTTTGTCGAATCCGCCGGGAGCTTCCTTCGTAAAATCGGAGAGTGGGCGGGAAAGCTCGCAGATCTTCAGGGTGTGGTGCTTTGCCGCTTCGTCCACGTCGCAGAGAAGCTGTGCACCGTCCAGTGTGACCTCCAGACGGTTGGCGCCCGGCCAGTCGCCGGTGGAGGTAATGAAGGTGCCGGTCGCGCCGTTCGGATACTCGAGATAGATGGTCACATCGTCTTCGACCTCGATATCGTGCCATTTGCCCTCGTGGCAGAAGCCGCGGACCTTCGAAGGCATACCGCAGATCCACTGGAGCAGGTCGAGCTGGTGGGGACACTGGTTCATCATAACGCCGCCGCCTTCGCCCGCCCAGGTGGCACGCCACGAGCCGGAGTCGTAATAGCTCTGCGGGCGGTACCACTCGGTGATATTCCAGCTCACGCGGCGGATCTCGCCGTATTTGCCGCTTTCGATGATCTCCTTCATCTTCCGATAGAGCGAATTGGTCCTCTGCTGGAACATGATGGCGTAGACCTTGTCGCTGGTCTTGGAAAATTCGATGGCTTCGCGCACCTGCTTGGTGTAGACGCCTGCTGGCTTTTCGCTCAAGACGTGGAGGCCTGCCTTTAATCCGGCGATGACCATCGGCGGGTGGAAATAGTGCGGTGTGGCGATGACCACCGCGTCACAGAGGCCGGAGGCCATCAGCTCATCGGCCGTAGAGAAGCACGCGACGTCCGGCAGAAACTCCTTTGCGCGGACGAATTTTCTTTCGTCGATATCGGCGACCGCGACCAGATCGACCTCCGGGAGCTTATTTTCGGCGGCGCTTTTCAAGTAGTTGCCGCCCTGATTGCCGATGGCGATCACACCGAGACGAATCTTATCCATAAAAATCCCTTCCTATATAATATATAAGTAAAAAGGGCACACTCGTGATGCGCCCTTTTATGAAAGCTTTGCTTATTTCAGGAGGCTCTGCATGAAGTCCCAGGATTCTTCGGTGGCCTTGAAGGCATCGCCGTCGACCCAGTCGTTATCCTGCTCATAGGCGATGTAGGGGATCTCGAGCTCGCAGGCGGCTTCGTAGCAATCCTTGAGGTTGACAAGGCCCTTGCCGAGCGAGGTAAAGCGGCGGTAACCCTCGTTATCGAACGCATAGTCCTTGAAGTGGAGGACCTTGACGCGGCCCTTCATTCTCTTGAGGAGCTCCACCGGGTCGCAGCCGGCGAAGTGCGCCCAGCCGACGTCGGGGATGAAGTTGAAGAGGGCGGGATCGGCCTCGTCGATGAGGAGATCCATCATGCAGTTCTTGTGGTCGTCGAGGCGATAGAACTCAAAGGCATGGCTGTGGTAGTTGAAGGTCATGCCGGCGGGCTTGAGGGCCGCGCCGACGGCTTCAGCTTCCTTGATGAACTTGCGGACGTTGGCGGAATTGCCGCGGGCCGGGCCGGGCGCGCTGCCGATACCGATGGCGTCGCAGTCAATGGTCTTGTGATGGGCGATGACGTCAGCGATGTCATTCTGCATCCACGCGAAATCCTTGTGGGTGACGCAGACCTTCATGCCGTGCGCGTCGAGGATCTTCTTCTGCTCCTCGGCCGGGATCGGGCCGATGCCGGAGATCTGAACGTCCTTGACGCCCCATTTTTCGAGGCGGGCAAGGGTGGCGTCAAAATCAGGGGCGGTCTGGATGAAATTTCTCAGCGTGTAAAGCTGGATAGCCATGGTGGGCTTCTTCATATCTATAACCTCCAAAATTTATTTCGCAAGATCTTTTTCGACCGCTTCGAAGAGACCGGCGAGATAGGTCGCGCCGAGCGCGCGGTCAAAGAGGCCGTAACCATAGCGGCCCTTTTCGCCCCAGATCATGCGGCCGTGGTCGGGACGGACGTAGCCTTCAAATCCATTGGTGACCAGCGCCTTGACGATGCCGTACATATCCAGCGACCCACAGTCGGTGGGATGGCCGACTTCCTGGAACTGGCGGTCGCCGGTGATCTTGATGTTGCGCAGATGGGCAAAATGGATGCGGTCGGCAAATTCGCCCGCCATTTTGACCAGATCGTTATCCTTGCTCGCGCCGAGGGAGCCGGTGCAGAAGGTGAGGCCGTTGTTCTTTTCCGGAACAAGGTCGAGGAAGCGGCGGAGGTTCTTTTCGCATGTGATGATGCGCGGCAGGCCGAACATGCCCCATGGCGGATCGTCCGGGTGGATGGCCATGTTGACGCCCGCCTCCTTGGCGACCGGAATGACCGCCTTGAGGAAGGTTTCGAGGTTTTTCCAGAGTTGCTCCTCGTCGATCTTGGAATAGGCGTTCAGGAGCTCTTTAAGGCCTTCCTTGGTGTAGCTCGCGTCCCAGCCGGGAAGAGCGAGGTCGCCCTTGAGGGGATCCATGGCGAGAACGGTCTCTTCGTCGTAGGCCAGAGCGTTCGCGCCGTCGGGCTGCTGATGCTCCAGCTCGCTTCTGAGCCAGTCAAAGACCGGCATGAAGTTATAGCAGATGCACTTGACGCCCGCTTTGCCGAGGCGGCGGACATTTTCGCAATAGTTTTCAATGAGCTGCGGAGCCTTTTCATTGCCGAGCTTGATATCCTCGGGCACGGGGACGCTTTCGACGACCTCAAACTCGAGACCGGCGTCTTCCGCCTGCTTCTTGATTCTGAGGATGCTCTCTTCGGACCACACGCCGCCGGGCTTGACGTCGTAAACGGCGGAAACGATGCCGGACATGGTCGGGATCTGACGGATCTTCTCGAGCGTTACGGGATCGTCCGCCCCATACCAGCGGAAAGTCATTTTCATGGGGATTTCCTTCCTTTCATTTATGTGCGGAAGCCTTCCTTCCGGGGGTCTTGATACAAGCATTATAACATTCTTCCGATACAAATTCAACCAACTTTTTTCGTCCCGATTGTGGAAAAAGCGGATAGAGTGTGATATAATATCCGTAAATACCAACTCATTTCCCCTCCTGCGGCGTTTTTCGCCCGAAAGGTCACATCATGGTCAAAAGATTTTTCAAGCGTTTTATTCTGATCCTTGCCCTCATCGGCTCGATCATTCTGGTTTTGGGCTCCGCCTGCGGCATCGTCCTGCTTTACGGCCCCTTCGAGAGCTTACGCGATCTCTGGATCACCACGGCGATGGAGACTTTCCACCACCGTTACCTTGCCCGGTGGTTTTTCACCCCGGACTATATCGAGCTGGTCGTCGACCGCAACAAACCGCAGGAACCGGAAGAGGAGATCGACCTCGACCTCATCCACATCGGAAGCGACACCGAGCCTGCGTCCGAACCCGAGACCGAAGTTCTTCCCGCGACCGAAACGGAAACTGAAACCGAAGTCATCTCTGAAACCGAGACCGCGATGGAAACTGAGGTCATTACGGAGACCGAACCCGAAACCGAGCCCGAACCGTTGATCGTCATTGACGACCTCAAGGGCAAGAATGAGCTCGGCGCGACCTATATCGGCTACATGATGACCATCAGCGACCCGACTCTGGTGCGCGTGGGCGTATCCAACAAGCTCGGCAGTTACGGGCAGAAGCTCGACAGCATGTGTGAAAGCTATGACGCCATCGCCGGACTCAACGGCGGCGGCTTCTCCGACCAGAACGGCACTGGCAACGGCGGATACGCCGAAGGCGTCGTGATGAAGGACGGCGAGATCATCTGGAACAGCACGCCCGGCAAGACCCACAGCGTGATCGGCATCACCTACGAAGGCAAGCTGGTCCTGAAAAAAATGACCGACAGCGAACTGAAAGAGAGCGACATCCGCGACTGCCTGGAATTCTCGCCCTTCCTCATCGTCAACGGCGTCGCCACCAAGGTCGGCACTACCGGCGTCCACCCGCGCTCTGCCATCGGCCAGACCGCTGACGGCAAATTCCTCTTCCTCTGCATCGAAGGCCGCTCTTCAAGAAGCGCCGGTGCCACCCAGAAGGACGTGATCGACATCATGCTGGAATACGGTGCGGTCAACTGCGCCAACCTCGACGGCGGCTCCTCCTCGACCCTGATCCATGAAGGCAAGCTGGTCAACAAAACCAGCTCCTCCGCCGATATGCGTTACCTCGCCACCGCTTTCGTGGTCCTCGACCCGGATAAGATCGAAGAATAAATCAATAATATGATTATAGAAAGGTGATTCATTATGCCCAATGTATTTGTGACAGGTGCCAGCGGCACCATCGGTCACGGCATCGCGCTGGAATACGCCAAGAAAGGCTACGATGTCGCCGTACATTATAACCGTACGGCCGCTCCGGCAGAAGCACTTGCAGAGGAGATCCGTGCCCTCGGACGCAAGGCTGTGCTCATTCAGGGCAATATTGCCTCGGTCGAGGATATCAAGCGGATGTTCGCGGAATTTGAAGAAAAGCTCGGTGCTTGCGACGTGATGGTCAACAACGCCGGTGTCACGGTCATCTTCCCGCTTCTCGAAGCCGACGAAAACGAAAAGCTCTTCGACCGCGTGGTCGACACCGACTTCAAGGGCACCTACTACTGCTCCTCGTTTGCCGCCAAGAACATGATCAAGCACAACGTCAAGGGCGTTATCATCAACATTTCCTCCAACCACGACAAGGGCTGCTGGAACGGTTTCACCGCCTACGCCACGGTCAAGGCAGGTCTCGACAAGTTCACCATGAACGCCGCCATGGAGCTGGCCCCCTACGGCATCCGCGTGGTCTGCATCGCCCCGGGCTACACCGCACCGGACGGCTCGAACGAGACCAAAAAGGTCTTCGGCATCGACGACACACGCTATTATGACGGCGTCGCCTCCTGCATCCCGCTCAAGAGATTTGCGGAAGCCTCCGAGATCGGCAAGCTCGCCGTCTTCCTTGGTTCTGCTGACGCAGCTTACATCACCGGCACCACCGTCACCTGCGACGGCGGTTCTCTGCTCGCGGCGCTCTCCGGCAGATGGAAGATCCTGAACGGCGATCCGCTCGACCCGAACCTCGACGAATGGCCGGATAAGCTCCACGACCCCAACGCAAGGCATAAGTAACCGGCAGCGCGGCTACAGAGGATTCCTTTCAGCTCAAAATCAGATTTATTATAAAGGAGATTACAATCATGAAACTCGGTGTTCTCACCAACCTCTTGGCTGACCGCCCGTTTGCGGAAGCGGTCGCCTACCTCAAGTCCCTCGGCGTAGAAGCGCTGGAAATCGGCTGCGGCGGTTATCCCGGAAAAGCCCACTGCGACCCCGAAGTGCTTCTCAACGACGAAGCCAAGCTCGAAGAGTTCAAGAAGATCATTGCCGACGCCGGTATGGTCATCGACGCTCTCTCCGCTCACGGCAACCCCGTGCACCCGAACAAGGAGATCGCCGCGCAGTTCCACAAGGATTTCGAGAACTGCGTCCTCCTCGCCGAAAAGCTCGGCGTTGAAACCGTCGTCACCTTCTCCGGCTGCCCCGGCGACTCTAAGTCCTCCAAGTATCCGAACTGGGTCACCTGCCCGTGGCCGGAGGATTACCTCGCCATCCTCGACTGGCAGTGGAAAAAGGTCCTGATCCCCTACTGGAAGAAGACCGCCAAGTTCGCCGAAGCGCACGGCATCAAGAACATCGCCTTCGAGATGCACCCGGGCTTCTGCGTCTACAACCCTGAAACCCTCCTCAAGCTCAGGAAGGCCGTCGGCCCCATCATCACCGCCAACTTCGACCCGTCCCACCTCTTCTGGCAGGGCATCGACCCGGTCGCCGCTATCCGCGAGCTCTCCGGCTGCATCGGTCACTTCCATGCCAAGGACACCCGCATCGAACCCTACAACACCGCGAAATTCGGCGTTCTCGATACCAAGCATTACGGTGACGAAGTCAACCGTTCCTGGATCTTCCGTTCCGTCGGCTACGGCCACGACCGTCAGGTCTGGTGCGACATCATCAGCCAGCTCGTCCTCTCCGGCTACAAGGGCGCCATCTGCATTGAGCACGAAGACAGCCTCATGGCTCCCGAAGAAGGCCTCGAAAAGGCCGTCGAGTTCCTCAAGGACGTCATCATCAAGAGCGACAAGCCCTCCACCATGGCCTGGGCGTAAGCGATCATTCTCCAAACTCAAAAAACTCCTCATGCCGCGGCATGAGGAGTTTTTCTTTCATATTGTTTATTCACCGATGGAAGCGAGGTATTTGTCCATCTTTTCGTTGACCATGCGGGATTCTTCGGTATCGAATCTCTTTATAAGCTCCGGATTCTCAGCGAGGACGCCGAGCTCGTAGATCAATGCATCTTTGATGCCGACAAAATCCTTCATGGTAAGGCCGGTGGCGTTCAGGAGCTTGGAATTGTCGATCTTTCGATCCCAGAGGCGGTCATAATTGAGGATGCAGTAGTTGCCGTACTGGTTTGCGGTGGCATTTTCAAGATAGTCTTTTGTATCCACCCACACGAATTCCAGCCCGGTGACCTCGGTGTAGATGTCCGCGACCTCGCCCCAGGTGAGGTTTTCGCCCGTGCCGAGCGTGAAGGCTTCGCCGAAGGCCTTCTCATTGCCGATGAGACGTGCGATCATCTTGCCGATGTTGCCCGCCCAGCCGACGCCCGCGGTCATATTTTTCGCATCCTTCGGAAGAAGCGTCTTCTTGCCAGCCTTGGCGCGGAAAAGGAGATAAGGCGCGCCGAGCGTGACAAGGTCGAGGCGGAAATGCGAGAAGGAGATCAGGGGACGGATGATGGTCCAGTTCTTATAGCCGGAGGCGCGGAGGAAGTCCTCGTTGATGGCCTTGGGAACGCCGTAGCCCTCATTCTCCATCATGTAGGGATCGTCATACACGTCGATAAGGCGCGGGGAGGTCTCGCGGACCGGCACCTCCTTATTGGCATAAATGCGGTAAGAGGAGAGGAAGACAAGCTGGTCGGTGTTTTCAAGTAAGAGCTTTGCACGGCTCTGATAGGCCTTGGTATCGGAATAATGGATAAAATCGACGATGGCGTCGTAATGTTGAGCGGCAAAGAGTTCTTTCAGAAGCGCGTCATCCACTCTGGCGCAGATATAGGTGAGGTTCGCATTATAGGATACCAGCTTCTCAAGCGCGATGACGTCCACCAGATAGCCCATTTTCAAAAGTTCCTGAGAGGTATAGCTGCCGAGCGTACCGGCACCGGCGATGAGGAGTACTCTTTTCTTTTCCATTTTCAAAATCCTTTCCTATATAATAACAGCCGTCACTTTTTGATGTGTGCCCGGACGGCATTCGAGACGCGGAGATAATCGTTGGTGAGGATGGTGTCGATGCCCATGTCGATGTAGCGACAGGCCTCGTCCGGGTCGTCGGCGAAGAAGACGTTGCAGAGGATGCCGTTTTCATGCGCGAGGTCGACGGCCTCCTGATTGAAATAGGGCTTGAAGAGCTGCACCTTTTCGCAGCCCAGCCTGATGGCGCGCTCGACGATCTCCAGCGGCTTATCGGTCACGCCGTTCCAGCCGACACAGCGCGGAATATCCGGCGCGATCTCATGGAATTCGGCCTGGCATCTGTCGTTGCTGTTCATGATATAGACGTGGTTCTGCGCATCGTACTTCCGGATGAGGGAGGCGATGCGTTCATACTGCGGGTCCTCCGGATCGGTGTCCCAGGTCTTCACGTGGATATTCATGATGGTGGTGCAGGCAAATTTCTTCAGAATGTCCTCAAAGCGGATGATTTTCAGGCCGCGGAAGGCTTCGCCCGTTTTGTAACCGAAGTCGAACTGCTGAAGCTCTTCAAAGGTGTAATCCCAGACATACCCGTGCCCATCCGAGACGCGGTCGAGATTGGCGTCGTGGATGGAGACCAGCTCGCCGTCCTTGGTGGCCCAGAGGTCGAATTCGATCTCCTCCGCGCCAAGCGCCACTGCCGCGCCGAAGGCAGGCATGCTGTTTTCCGGGGCGATGGTGCTGAACCCGCGGTGAGCGCAGATGCGCGGATAACCGAGATGCTTTTCCGACGGAAGCATCATGCTGCCCGCCGGGCGGTAAAGCCACGGGCGGCGGCCTTCGTCGATATATTCATGGTGCGGCTTGGGTTTCCCGCGGAAGCCCGCGGGCTTTTCGTATTTGACCGAGGGGTCGATCGCGCAGGGACCGACGCCTAGTTTGCTCTTCATGTCAAGAAGCAGATCGCCCTTGGGGGAGACAACCATGCTGCAGCCGCAGATCTCCGACTCTTCTCCGAGCGACACCGCCGAGCGGATGAGGTAGCTGTTGGTCTGATAGGATAAGAACTGCCCGATGATATCCAGCGCAAGATGGGTATCGGTCCGCTGGTGGGAGCAGCCGATGATGATATCCACGTTTTTACGCGCGATCGCCGCGAAGGCCTCGTACATATAGAAGTCATAGCAGGTCATGAAGCCGGAGCGCAGCCCTTCCAGCTCCAGAACGTAGGGCTCCTCATAATGATAGCTGTACCCGACCTCCATGCCGTTGCCGCCCTCCGCGAGCGTTTTGACCTCGGATGGAGCCGGATGGGTCTTATAATAGCGCCCGACGACGTTGCCCTCGCGGTCAAAGGCATGGGTGGTGTTGCGGCCTTCATAGGCAAAGTTGGCAAAGACGATGGCATGGCACCGTTTTGCAAGCGCCGAAGCCTTTTCCGCAACGACTGCATTATACTTTTCGACCGCCTGATGGAAAGCCTCTCCGTTCGGCGTGGCGGCGGGGATATCGCAGTATTCCGGGAGGACGATGATGTCCATGCTTTCGTCGCATGCGTCCATCAGGCCGAGCATCCCCTGAAAACAGGTCTCCATATCCTCATACTTCATGGAATAATAGGGTTGAATGACAGATACTTTCATGATCCGCTCCTCTTTCTCTCTTCCGATGTCATCTATATCGTACCATCCGGCGGCCGGAAAGTCAAGATTTCCCTTGTTCCCCGCCAAAGCCGCGTTTCAGCATGGCGAATAGGAAGCCTTCCTCCGCCCTTTCGGCGACAAAAACGGAATATCCGTTCGTTGCTTCCTCGATGTGTCCCCACTCATCGGAGAGGATCTTCTTTTCCTTCACCGAAAATTTCTCCGGGAAGCTTTTATATAATATAGGTAAGGTGTCGTGCAGGATCGCGCCGTCTCCGCCCTCCAGGTCTATGCCCGAGCGGTGGTTTTTTCGGAGGATGCGGATGAATTCCGGGTCTCGCCCGAAGGATTCCAGAAGGTCGATCTCCTCCTTCATCACCGGATGCGTAAGCGTCAGGTCGAGCGGGAAGATGGTCAGATTCAGCCCGCTTTCCAGTATTTCCTTCAGGGCTTTGGGATCTCCGGCGAAATTATATTCCGAATCGTGATCCTTATTGGTCCTTTCAAAGCCGCCGCCCATGATGAGGACCTTTTTGATCCTCTTTTTCACTTCTTCCCTCCGGATCAGGGTTGCAAGCGAGGTCAAAGGATCGACGGCGATGTAGGTGATCTCGTCGGCCTTTTGAAGCTCTGATGAAAACGCCTCAAGATCCATTGCCTCTTCACCTTTTTCGCCGATCCCGAGGCGGATGGCGCATTCTTCTGCGATATCCGCGAGGCCGTCTTTCCCGTGGTAGTCGCCGCAGGTCGGTTCCTCCCCGTCAAAGGGCTTTTCCGCCCCCTTGATGACGGGGCATTTCATGCCAAGCAATCCCTTGACGACCAGCGTATTGCGGAAGGTCATCGCCCGCGGCGCATTCCCGTAGGTCGCCACGACGTAATCCGGCTCTTCCGTCACGCGCGCCATCAGATATAGCGCCATGGCGTCGTCGGTACCGACGTCACCGTCAAAGATCGTGATGCGCTTTTTCTCCATCCGTTTTCCCTCCCTATGAACAAAAAATCTCGTTCCGAAGAACGAGATTATTGATGGCTGCCGAAGAAGGATTTGAACCCTCACAAACAGATCCAGAGTCTGTCGTGCTCCCATTACACAATTCGGCAATATAGAGTTTTCGCTTGACAACACTGCTATTATACCACAGAATTGCGATTTGTCAAGCCCTGATTTTGCGTGTGCGGAAACTTTTCTTCCGAAAAGCTTTTCCCCGACGGGATTCCTGCCGCCGAGTCCCTTGCACGCCCCTTTGATTTGTGTTATACTGGGTTATACTTATAGGAACATTCTGTCCTTCGGCGCACGGGTCATTCCCGTTGAAAGGAGAGCACAAATGGATCAGCATTATTTCCTTTATGAAGGCGATGCGACGCGCGAGATCTCTTTCCCTCTCGGCGGCATCGGTTCCGGCTCGATCGGCCTCGCCGGCAACGGCAGTCTGATAGACTGGGAGATCTTTAACCATCCCTCCAAGGGTTCGCGCAACGGTTGGTCTCACTTTGCCGTCAAGGCGGAGCGCGGCGGCAAGCTCCTCGGCGCACGCTGCCTGCAGGGCGACCTCCGCAAGGATTTCGTCGGCCAGTATGGCTCCCCGCGCCAGTTTAACGGCTACGGCTACGGCCCGGTCAACACATCCATGGAAGGTTATCCGCATTTCCGCAAGACCTCCTTTGACGGGCGTTTCCCCATTGCACAGATGCCCTTCGGCGGCGAACCTTCCCCGGCGGAGCTCTCCCTCACGGCTTTTAACCCCATGAGCCCCGGCGAGACCGACGATTCGTCCATTCCCGCCGCCTTCTTTGAGATCTCTTTCAAGAATACCTCCAACCTTCCTTACGACGCGACGGTCGCTTTCTCGGTTCGCAATCCCTTCGCCTCCTCCGAAAACTGCTACAAAGCCGGGGAGGGGATGCACGCCCTTTCCCTGAAGGACGCGGCACATGATGCCTCCGACAAGGAATACGGCGACCTAACCATGGCGACCGACGCGGAGGATGTTTCTTACCAGGAATACTGGTACCGCGGCGGCTGGAACGACGGCCCCGAGACCTATTGGCGAAACCTCACCGAATGTTCCCGTTTCCCCGCCCGCCATTACGAAGCCCCCGGTTCTTACGACATGGCGACCCTCGCCGCACACTTCAGCCTCGCGGCAGGGGAAGAAAAGAAGGTCCGCTTCCTGCTTTCGTGGAACGTACCGAATAACTATAATTACTGGGCGCCGCATAAGGATGCAGAAGGCAAGGACATCACCTGGAAAAACTACTACGCGGTGCTTTTCCCCGATTCCTGCGCTTCCGCACGCTATGCGCTTGCGAATTTCAAAAGCTTATATGCCCGGACTGAGGCCTTCCGCGACTCTCTTTACGACCAGACGCTTCCGAATGAGGTCATCGACGCGGCGGCGGCCACGCTTTCGGTTCTGAAATCCCCGACCGTTCTGCGCCTTGAGGACGGCAGCTTCTACGGCTGGGAAGGCTCGCGCGAGGTGGACGGCTCCTGCGAGGGCTGCTGCACCCACGTCTGGAACTACGCCTACGCGCTCTGCTTCCTCTTCCCCGGTCTGGAACGGAGCTTGCGCGAAAACGACTACAACTATAACCAGCGCGAAAACGGCAAGATGGAATTCCGCATGACCCTTCCCGCCGGGAGCGAAAAGAATCTTTTCCGCGCATGCGTGGACGGTCAGATGGGCGGCATCGTGAAGGTCTACCGCGAGTGGAAGATCTCCGGCGACACCGAATGGCTCAAATCGCTCTGGCCGTCGGTCAAGAAAGCCCTCTCTTATGCCTGGGACGAGACCAACGTCGACAAATGGGACGCCGACAAGGACGGCTTCTTAGAGGGAAGACAGCACCACACCCTCGATATGGAGCTCTTCTCCGCTTCCTCATGGCTCGAAAGCATGTATCTCGCGGCGCTCCGCGCTGCCGAAGAGATGGCCAAAGCGCTGGGTGACCCGGCTGAGAAGGAATACCGCGCGCTTTACGAAAGCGGCCGCGAGAAGCTCGAAAATGAGCTTTATAACGGGGAATACTACTTTCAGAAGATCGACCTCTCCGACAAATCGCTTGTCGAGCGCTTCACCGCATCGGCTGATCCCTCGTTCTGGAACGAGGCGGCGGGCCTTCTCAACACCTACTGGAACGACGAAGCAGGGGAGATCAAGTACCAGATCGGCGAAGGTTCGGAGATCGACCAGATGCTCGGCGAATGGCACGCGAATCTTGTGGGTCTCGGCGATATCTTCGACCCCGAAAGATGCCGCACCGCCCTTCGGAGCCTGATGAAATACAACTATAAAGACTCTTTCCGCGACTTCTATAATCCCTTCCGCCTCTTCGCCGTGAACGACGACAAGGGGACCGTCATGTGCGATTACCCGGAAGGCGCGAAAAAGCCCGCCATCCCGGTGCCTTACTGCCAGGAGACCATGCATGGCTTTGAATACGCGCTCGCAGGCCTTCTCTATCAGAAGGGCATGTTCGAGGAAGGCACCAAGGTCGTGCGCGCCGTCCGCGACCGTTACCGCGGCGACTGCCGCAACCCCTGGAACGAGATCGAATGCGGCAACAACTATGCCCGCTCCATGGCGGCCTTTGCCCTCCCGGTCATCCTCTCGGGCTTCACCTTCGACATGACGAAAAAGGAGATCGGCTTCGCGCCGAAGCTCGCAGGCGATTTCAAGAGCTTCTTTGCCCTTGGCAAGATCGCCGGGAGCTACGAGCAGACCGAAACCTCCGCCCGCCTTTCCTTCCTTGCCGGAAGCGGCGCACTTCAAAGGATCGTCACCCCCCTCAAGGGTGCTCTCCGCGTGACGCTGGACGGGAAAAGCTACGACTGCGCATCCGCCGACGGATCGCTTGAGCTTCCCGCAAGCGTATCTTCCTCCCTCGTCATCGAAAAGATCTGACTATTTTACCTGCCTTGAAAGAAGGTGTTTTGATGGAACTCTCTCTCACAAAAAAAGAACTGCGCCTTTTGTGCGACCTCGTCTACATCGGCAACTGGGTGGTCAACTCCCCGCGTGGCGAGGAGCGCATCGCGCCCTATGACGCCATTGAGTCCCGCGTTTTCTACGCGGCAGCCAAGGAGGGCATGCCGGAATTGGCCGACATCACCTCTTACGGCACCATTCCGTCCCAACCCTACGTGGACGGCGGCATTCACGAAGCCATTCTGGACTACGAGGACGCCTGCTTCTTCAACATTTTAGCCGAGGAGCTTGCGCGCCGCGACCTCAAGGACAAGGACGTTGACGGCGAGGACCACGACGAACTGCAGGCCCTGATTGACGAATACTTCTACGAGTTCTCTCTCAACGGCATCGACAACGTGAACGTACGCGGGATCGGAGACAAATCGGAATGAAAAACTGCTTCAAACGTGCTCTCACATTCCTGCTGGCGGCGGGGATGCTCCTGACGGTGACCGCCTGCGAGGACCGCACCGGCCCCTACGTCTCCCGCCCGCAGGACAGCATGCTGCTCTACCAAAAAGAAGAAGGCGTTTTTCTGACCAACACCGACGCAGCGGCCTATACCGCCGAAGGCGCCTGCGCGGGCAGTCTCAATGCGGATATCGTGCCTTTAGCCTCCGGTTCGGCATATTATATTGAGGACGGCGAGCTCTATTTCAAGAGCTACCTCGAACCGGCTTACAAAATGACCGACGGCGTGAATATCGTTTTCTATTCTCTCGGAAGCGTTTTTGCGCTGACACAAAAAGGAGAGCTTCTCCGCACCGACGACCAAACCGGATATGAGGTGGTTTTGAAGGATGTGGGCAGTCAGGGGTTCTGCGAATGCGCCAACACGGTTTACGTCGTTTCGGGCACAACGCTTTACCGCCTCTTCTTCGGTGGTGCGCCGGAAAAGATGCAGATCTTCAAAGAGATCCCGGTTTTCCTGACCGGCAACGGAGAGGATATCTATTTTGCTGCGGACGGCGCCGTCTGGAAGTGCGGCCACAAGGCGGTCGCGCCCAAGCGCGTCTCCGGCAAGCAAACGGTCACGTCCATCGTGCCGGAACATCCGGTCTCCTACGCCGAAAAGCTCTTCTGGCAGGAGGAGTCCGGTGAACTCTTTGTCTACAATGTGGAAAAGGGTAAAACAGAGTCTGCCGGTTGGAATCCCGGTGAAGTGTTGATCATGGGAAAGCTTCTGCCTGAAAACACGTCTGACGCCGAAGCGCTGATCCTGACGACCGATCAGGGTGAAAATTTCGCCTATTTATTCGATGAAGAAGAGATCGTCCCCATCCCGGAAGCCTATTGGTGCTATGCCGACGGGGAGTACCTTTACGGGATCACCGAAGAAGGTATGCTGATCTATGACGGTGAAAACGAAAAGGTCACCGAAATGACGACACCTCATTCCATGCTCGCCACCCCTTACGGTTATTATTTCCTGACCGGCGAGACGGAAGGTTATCAGGCAACGCTCTGGGCGCTCCACGGTGGGGAAGCCGAGAAGATCGCCGAAAACGTCTTTGGTTCCCGCGGCCCGAACGCGGTTTATAAGTACGGCGGTATCTCCTATTTCACCGACAAGGCGATCTACATCATGGATGAGGAGACCCGCGTTTCCGAGGTTTTCGCTGAATGCGAGGGCGTAGTGGATTTCATTCCGCGCGCAGGCGGCGCTTACGCGCTCTTTGAAGACGGGCGGCTGGACGTGATGATCTACGGCGACGAGCTCTCCGAGACAGTCGATGAGGGCGTGACGCACCTTTTCCCGGACGACTACAATATGCCCGAGCGCCTCACGACCTATCCGAACTGATCCGCGCTTTCATCCGAGGCGGCGGACGTGGCTCGCGCCGCGGTTATAAAGGAGCCTTTCGGCAAGATCGGCGGAGGCCTCCGGCACCCGGAGCGTCAGTTCCACGCCTCCCGGCGTCTCACTTTGCATCCCGATCACGTTCATCGCTCTGACGTGCGGGATCCCCGGCATCCGCAATGTGGTGAAACTGCCGTTATCCTGCATGGGAAGCGGCGAAAAATTCTCATACCGGAAGCCTCCCACCTCATTCACCGCGCCGGGGCGCAGTCTTTCCCGCGTCTCGCGGGAGATCACCTCACAGCCCTTTTCCCGCAAGGACATCACCGCGAGGTCAGCAGCGTCCTCCCCGGGAAATACGGCCGTCAAACGAATCGACATCATCATTTCTTCCTTTCCTCTGTTCTCCCCGCTATTTTGAGGAAAAGAAGCCGGATTATGCGCGCCAAATACTGTAAGGGGGCGAAAACATGGACATTCAGGTCGGCGACATTTTGGAAATGAAAAAAAAGCACCCCTGCGGGTCGACACAGTTTCTCTGCCTCCGCACCGGCATGGATTTTCGCTTGAAATGCACCGTCTGCGGCCACAAAGTGATGGTCCCGCGCGCAAAAGCCGAAAAAAGCATCAAAAAAGTCATCAAAGCCGAATAAATCATCCCCGTACCATTCTTCATGAAAGGTACGGGGATATTTCTTGATCATATTTTTTACCGGTCGGAATAGGTATACACTTCTCCGCAGTCAAAATACCTGACGTCCAGTTCCGGGTGCATTTCCTTCAGGCGCTTCGCGGTATAGGCCATGCCCTCGCGTTCCGATCCGGCATGTCCCATGACGAGGACCGCCTTGCGGTAACCGAGCTGAG
>JAKSPX010000010.1 GCA_024404415.1 Clostridia bacterium
GGTCAGGTCGTCAAGGCCAGCATCGTCCTCACCAAGGGTACCGAGCCCACCGAAGAACTCAAAAAGGACATTCAGAACTACGTCAAGAAAAATACCGCGCCGTATAAATATCCGCGCATCGTGGTGTTCCGCTCCGAGCTTCCCAAGACCATCAGCGGCAAGATCCAGCGCAACAGGCTCTGAGGAGGCCGGGAAATTTAGTCTTGACAAGAGCAATATATCGTGTTAAAATAGCCCATAATCTATCAAAGGCATTGACGAAGAGGGCGCGAAGTCAAATCCGTACAGAGAGATGGCGGTCGGTGTGAGCCATTCGGAGGGATTCCGTGTTTGTAGCTTCCGAGCCGGGAGGAAGAACGCATATTTATGCTTGTAGACCCTCCCCGTGATTGCTGCGTAAAGGCATAGGGATTATGAATCAGATCCCGAGAGTGGCGGAGCGCTTTCCGCAATTTGAGTGGTACCGCGGGTGTATGCAAGGACAGCACTCGTCTCAAAGCTATTTTAACTTTGGGACGTGTGCTTTTTTCGTCCCGCAAATGAAAGGCAGGCTTTACCATGGGCCAGATGACTGGTTTGGATTTTAAGATCCGGGAAATGGCGGCGCGTATCCGCGAATTGCGCGAGATCACCCGCTTCACCCCGGAGGAAATGGCCAAAAAGACCGACGTGTCGGTCAGCGAATATCTCGCGTGCGAAAGAGGCGAAAGCGACCTCAACTTCGCCTTTATCTATCGCTGTGCGCTTGCGTTCAACGTCGACGTCACCGATATCATCGAAGGCGTCAGCCCGACGCTGAAATCATATACCGTCACCCGCGCGGGCGCAGGTCAGCGCATCGAGCAGGCGCACGGCATGGTTTATTATAACCTTGCCTCCGCCTTCCAGAACCGTATCGCCGAGCCGCTCTATGTCAAGAGCGAATTCAGCGAGGAAGCCCAGAGACGCGACATCGAACTCACCACCCACGCCGGGCAGGAGTGCGACATTGTCATTTCCGGCCACCTCAAGGTGCAGATCGGCTCCCACAAGGAAGTCCTCGGCCCCGGCGACAGCATTTATTACGACAGCGGCACGCCTCACGGCATGATCGCGGTGGAAAATCAGGACTGCCTCTTCTACGCCATCGTATTAAATCCCACGGGCGAGCCCATTCCCGAGTTGACCCCCACCCGCGAGATCGCATCCATTGCCGTCAAACCGGAAAAAGAGACCCGCGAGCGTATTTACCACAAATATATCGACATTGATTTCAACGAGAACGGCACGCCGACCTCGATGAAGTTCAAAAATACCGAGCATTTCAACTTCGCCTTCGATCTGGTGGACGAATTGGCCGAAAGAGAGCCCGAAAAGCTCGCCATGCTCTACGTGGACAAGGACAAAAACGAGCGCCGCTTTACCTTTAAGGATATGAAGCGCGCCTCCGCCCAGTGCGCCAACTACTTCAAGTCGCTCGGCATCAAAAAAGGCGACCGCGTCATGCTGGTGCTCAAGCGCCATTGTCAGTTCTGGTTTGCCATGCTGGGCCTCAATAAATTGGGCGCCATCGCCATCCCGGCGGTCTGCCAGCTTCTTGAGCATGACTTTGAATACCGCTTCCAGAAGGCCGGCATCAATACCATCATCTGCACGGCCGACGGCATCACGGCTTACGAGGCCGAGAGGGCGGCGGAGAAGTGCCCGACCGTCACCAATAAGCTCATCGTCAACGGCAAACGCGAGGGCTGGAGAAGCTTTGACGAGGAATATCCTTTATATAGCTCCCACTTTGCCCGCACCGAGGATGCGCCCGGCGGCGACGACCTCATGCTGATGTTCTTCACCTCCGGCACCTCCGGCTACCCGAAGATCGCGGCGCATACCTATAAATATGCCCTCGGTCATTTCCACACCGCGAAATACTGGCACTGCGTCGATCCCGACGGCCTGCATTTCACCATTTCCGATACCGGCTGGGCCAAGGCCATGTGGGGCAAGCTCTACGGCCAATGGATGTGCGAGGCGGCGACCTTCGTCTACGATTTCGACCGCTTTGACGCAGCCGACATCCTCCCGATGTTCGCAAAATACCAGATCACCACCTTCTGCGCGCCTCCGACCATGCTCAGAATGATGGTGAAACAGGATATTTCCAAGTACGACTTCTCCTCGGTCAAGCACATGACCACGGCGGGCGAGGCTTTGAACCCCGAGGTCTACCGCCAGTTTGAAAAGGCGACGGGGTTACAGATCCTCGAGGGCTTCGGCCAGTCGGAGAGCACCATGATCATCGGCAACCTCCGCGGCGCTCCGCACAAGATCGGCTCCATGGGCAAGCCCGCCCCGATCTACGACGTGGACATCGTGGACGATCAGGGCCGTTCGGTCCCCACCGGCGAAGTCGGCGAGATCGTGGTCAACCTCAATAACGGTTATCCCTGCGGCCTTGCCGTGGAATATTACGAAGACCCCGAAAAGACGGCCGAGACCTGGCGCGACGGCCTTTACCACACCGGCGACACCGCGTGGCGCGATGAAGACGGCTATTACTGGTACGTCGGCCGCGTGGACGACGTCATCAAGTCCTCCGGCTACCGCATCGGGCCGTTCGAGATCGAAAGCGTCATCATGGAGCTTCCCTATGTCCTCGAATGCGGCGTTTCCGCCGCTCCCGACGAGGTGCGCGGTCAGGTCGTCAAGGCCAGCATCGTCCTTGTCGACGGCAAGGAGGAAAGCGAGGAACTCAAAAAAGAGATCCAGGACTACGTCAAGCGTCACACCGCACCGTATAAGTACCCCCGCATCGTGGTGTTCCGCAAGGAGCTTCCGAAGACCTCGACCGGCAAGATCATGAGGAGCAAGCTATGAATTTCAAGCGTCTGACGCTTTTATGCGGCCATTACGGCCGCGGCCAGACCAATATCGCCGTCAACCTCGCCCTCCGGCTCAGGGAAGAGAAGGAGCGCGTGGCTGTGGCCGATCTGGATATCGTCAATCCCTATTTCCGCACGCGGGACAGTGAGGACGTCTTTTCCCACGCCGGGATCCGCCTGATCTGCTCGCAGTTCGCCAACTCCAACCTCGATCTTCCCTCCATGCCGCAGGATCTTTACGCCATCACCGACGATAAATCGCTTTATACCATCCTCGATATCGGCGGCGACGACCGCGGCGCTCTGGCGCTCGGGCGCATCGCACCGATGATCCTCGAGGAGAATCATTACGATAGGCTGATGGTCATCAACGGCTACCGCCCTCTGACGCGCGACGCGGCCTCCACCATCGAGGTCATGCGCGAGATCGAAACGGCGTGCGGGATACCCTTTACCGGCCTTGTCAATAACTCCAATCTGGGCGAGGAGACCGACGCCGACACCGTGAGAAAGTCGCTCCGGTACGCCCAAGAGACCGAAGAGATGTCCGGCTTACCGCTTGTGATGACGACGGTGAAGGAGGACCTCTACCCGGAATTGAAGGACGAGATCCCCGGGCTTTTCCCGCTGAAATTGCAGCCGAAACTATAAGTGACCATGAGTGAACTGAAAATCGGGGATTGGGTCACACAATATGCCGCGGGTTACTGGCAGATCGTCGACATAAAGCCGAAATACGCGGATGAGGATTATGAGGGCGAAAAGATCTCGTGGAAAAAAGGCGATCGCATCGGCGAATGGTGCATCATGAAAAAAGTCTTTACCCCGAAAATGAAATTTCGCTTGGATATGGGTTGCTCTGACAGCACATGGTGCAAAAAGATAACGGAGAATACTCGGACGGAGATTCAAAGCTATTTTGAAAAGAATCCTTCGGATTGGGAAAGATTTCTTCATACACCGATCAAAATGCGCCCGGCCGTTTCAAATCTGTGGCTCAATATGGATGAAGAAAACGCAGAAAAGGTCGAGAACATCTTAAAGTCCTTGCCCGTTTCCTTCACCCGGGAAGACCTGTTTACGATATTCGATCAGGAAAAGGTCAGTTTCGGCATGGGAAGACCGCCTGCCGCCTATCTTTTGAATCTGTTTTTCTATTTATATGAGATAGATGATAAAGGCGAGATGCATTTTCGCAAGGCAGAACTGATTGCTCCCACCGAAAAAACGCAATCGAGAAGGAATAGACAAGATGGAAAACAATTCTTTATTGACAACCGGATTGATTGATGAGATCAGACAGGTGATGGGACAGGCGCGTGCAAATGTTTCCAAGGCAGTTAATAACGAATTACTTGCCGCTTATTGGAACATCGGGCGCATCATTGTTGAGCATGAGCAGGAGAATAACGAGCGTGCCGCGTATGGGAAACAGACACTAAAAGCGTTATCAAAAGCATTAACGGAGGAACTGGGCAAAGTTTTTTCGGTCTCCAATATTTATAATATGCGTCTGTTTATTTGACGTATCAAAAATTCCAGACGGTGTCTGGAAAATTGAACTGGTCTCATTACTGTGAATTACTCTTGATTTCGGAAGAGGATAAGAGAAGTTTTTACGAGAAAGAGTGTATCAATTCCGGTTGGTCTGTCAGAGAATTGAAAAGGCAGATGGAAACGTCGCTATACGAGAGGCTGTTATTATCATCCGGTACGGAAAATAAAGAACGCGTGCTTGAATTGGCATTAAAAGGAAACGAGATCACAAAGCCGGGCGACATCATCAAGGATCCTTATGTGTTCGAATTTTTGGGCATACCGGAGGACAAACCAATTCTGGAAAGCGACCTGGAAAGGGCACTTGTTGACCATATTTTCGCTTCAAAATATACTTATGTCATTCCCAAAAGGGAAGAACTGGTAGCACAGGTTGAGGCGGTGCTTGAAAAATGGGAAGCGGATAACGCCGCGGCAGAAAACGATGATGCACACTAAGCACAATATGCTGATATAGAAGGTATTGAATTATGAGAATTGAAACCAATTGCGTTCAGGCAGGCTACACGCCCGGCAACGGCGAGCCGCGCCAGATCCCGATCATTCAGAGCACCACCTTTAAGTACGATACCAGCGAAGACATGGGCAAGCTCTTCGATCTGGAGGAGAACGGCTATTTCTATTCCCGCCTGCAGAACCCGACCTGCGACGCCGTCGCGGCCAAGATCTGCGCGCTGGAGGGCGGCTCCATGGCCATGCTGACCGGTTCCGGCCAGTCTGCCAACTTCTATGCCGTTTTCAACATTGCCAACTGCGGCGACCACGTCGTGGCCAGCTCGACCATTTACGGCGGCAGCTTCAATCTCTTCTCGGTCACCATGAAGAAGATGGGCATCGACTTCACCTTTGTCTCGCCCGACGCCTCCGAGGAGGAGCTGAACGCGGCCTTCCGCCCCAACACCAAGGCGCTCTTCGGCGAGACCATCGCCAACCCCGCGCTCACCGTTCTGGATATTGAAAAATTCGCCAGGGTCGCCCATGCCCACGGCGTACCGCTCATCGTCGACAACACCTTTGCCACCCCGATCAACTGCCGCCCGATCGAATGGGGCGCGGACATCGTCACCCATTCCACGACGAAATATATGGACGGCCACGGCTGCACCGTCGGCGGCTGCATCGTGGACGCGGGCAAATTCGACTGGCTGAAATACGCCGATAAATTCCCCGGCCTCACCACCCCGGACGAGAGCTACCACGGCGTCGTCTACGCCGAAAAGTTCGGCCTTGAAGGCGCCTTCATCACCAAGGCGACCTCCCAGCTCATGCGTGACTTCGGATCGGTCCAGTCTCCGCAGAACGCCTTTTATCTCAATCTGGGGCTTGAAAGCCTGCACGTTCGCATGAAGAGACACTGCGAAAACGCGCAGGCGGTCGCCGAATTCCTGGAATCGAGCGATAAGATCTCCTGGGTCAGCTACTGCGGCCTGAAAAACGACCAATATCACGCACTCGCCGAAAAATATCTGCCGAACGGCTCCTGCGGCGTCGTCAGCTTCGGCGTCAAGGGCGGGCGTAAGGCGGCCGAAAGCTTCATGAAGCATCTCAAGGTCGCCGCCATCGAGACTCACGTGGCCGACGCGCACTCCTGCTGCCTGCACCCGGCAAGCGCCACCCACCGCCAGATGAACGACGAGGAGCTGGTCGCGGCCGGCGTTTCGCCCGATCTCGTCCGCCTCTCCTGCGGCCTTGAAAGCGCCGAGGATCTGATCGAGGACATTGCCCAGGCCCTTGAAGCCATCTGAGAAAAGAAGGATAGGATAGCATGCCCATTAAAATTCCCAACGAGCTGCCTGCCTACAAGACGCTGACCGACGAGAATATTTTCGTCATGAACGAATTCCGCGCCGCGACACAGCAGATCCGTCCGCTGCAGATCGCCGTGGTCAATCTTATGCCGACCAAGATCGACACCGAGACCCAGCTTATGCGTCTTTTGGGCAACACCCCCCTGCAGGTGGAGACAGTTCTGATCCGCACCAAGACGCATCAGCCCAAAAATACGCCGCTTGAGCATCTGAAGACCTTCTACAAGACCTTCGACGAGGTCAACCACCACAATTTCGACGGCATGATCATCACCGGTGCGCCGGTGGAGCAGATCCCGTTCGAAGAGGTGGAATACTGGGACGAGCTCTGCGAGATCATGGAATGGTCCAAGCACCACGTCCACAGCACGCTCCACATCTGCTGGGGCGCGCAGGCAGGTCTTTATTATCACTTCGGCGTGCCGAAATATCCGCTCCCCGCCAAGGTCTTCGGCGTCTTCCCGCACACGGTGGAGAGGAAAAACGCCATTCTCTTCCGCGGCTTTGACGACGTCTTCATGGTGCCCCATTCCCGCCACACCGAGGTGAGGCGAGCGGACGTCGAAATGCACCCGGAGATCAAGATCCTCGCAAGCTCCAGGGAAGCCGGGCTCTACGCCATGATGACCGAGAACGGCCGTCAGGTCTTCATCACCGGCCACTCGGAATACGACGCCGGGACGCTGGAAAAAGAGTATCTCCGAGACAAAAACGCCGGACTTCCCATTGAGGTGCCGAAGAATTATTACCCCGAGGACGACGATACCCAACCGCCCTGCATTTCGTGGAGAGCGCACGCCAATCTGCTCTTCTCCAACTGGCTCAATTATTTCGTTTATCAGACCACCCCGTACGATCTGAACGAAATCAAATAAAGATATATAGGAAAGGAAATGAAAAGCAAATGGCAAAACTGACCTTCAAGACCGACAACTGCAAGGGCTGCGGGCTTTGCGTGAATGCCTGCCCTAAGCACCTTCTGCGTATTGCCCCGGACAAGATCAACAAAAAAGGACACCACCCCGCGGAGATCACCGATCAGGAAGCCTGCATCGGCTGCGCGTTCTGCGCGACGATGTGCCCGGACTGCATCATTAAAGTAGAGAGGTAACGGAAACATGGCTGATAAAGTATTGATGAAAGGCAATGAAGCGATCGCGGAAGCGGCGCTTATCGCCGGATGCCGACACTATTTCGGTTATCCGATCACCCCGCAGACCGAGGTCGCGGCATACATGGCCAAGCGTATGCCCAAGATCGGCGGTACCTTCCTTCAGGCGGAAAGCGAGATCGCGGCCATCAACATGGTCTACGGCGTCGCCTCTGCCGGTTACCGCGTTATGACCTCCTCCTCCAGCCCCGGAATCTCGCTCAAGGGCGAAGGTCTTTCCTATCTCGCCGGCGCCGATCTTCCGGCTCTCGTCGTCAACGTTCAGCGCGGCGGCCCGGGCCTCGGCGGCATCCAGCCCTCCCAGTCGGATTACTTCCAGGCGACCCGCGGCGGCGGCCACGGCGACTACCACATGATCGTTCTGGCTCCCGCCTCCGTGCAGGAAATGGCCGAGCTGACCGTTAAGGGCTTTGAGCTTGCGGATAAATACCGCATGACCTCCATGATCCTCGCCGACGGTACCATGGGGCAGATGATGGAGCCTGTTGCGCTCGATCTCGATGTCCAGCCCGCTCCCGAAAAGCCGTGGGCGACCACCGGCACCAAGATGGCCCGCGAGCACAACATCATCAACTCGCTCTCCCTCGTTCCCGAAGAGCTCGAAAAGTTCAACTTTGACCGCTACGAAAGATACAAGAAGGTCGAAGAAAACGAGACGCGCTGGGAAGAATACATGATGGACGACGCTGAGATCTGCATCGCCGCTTTCGGCATTG
This sequence comes from Clostridia bacterium, assembly GCA_024404415.1. Taxonomy (GTDB): domain Bacteria; phylum Bacillota; class Clostridia; order Oscillospirales; family QAMX01; genus RUG11797. The sequence continues at coordinate 8,108 of JAKSPX010000010.1, forward strand.
CCGCCCGCGTTTCCAAGAATGCCATCAACCAGGCCAGAAAAGAAGGCATCAAGGTCGGCATGATCCGCCCGATCACCCTCTGGCCGTTCCCGAAGGCCCCCTTCCTCGCCTCTACTGCACACGTGAAGCAGTACATTTCCGTCGAGCTTTCCATGGGCCAGATGATCGAGGATGTGCGCCTCGCCACCGAGTGCAAAGCGCCCTGCACCCTCGTCAACCGCGCCGGCGGCATGATCCCCTCGCCGGAACAGGTTTTGGAAGCCATTCGCAAGGCAAATCAGAACGGAGGTAACAACTGATGGTCGTATTCGATAAACCTCATGCATTGATCGACGTGCCGCTCCATTATTGCCCGGGCTGCACGCACGGCATCATCCACCGCCTTGTCGCGGAGGTCATTGATGAACTGGGCATTGAAGGCAGGACCATCGGCATCGCCCCGGTCGGCTGCTCGGTCATGGCTTACAACTACTTCAACTGCGATATGATCGAAGCCGCGCACGGCAGAGCACCCGCTGTTGCCACCGGCGTCAAGCGCGCGGATCCTGAAAATCACGTCGTCTTCACCTATCAGGGCGACGGCGACCTCGCTTCCATCGGTATGGCCGAGACGGTTCACGCCGCGGCGAGAAACGAAAATATCACCATTATCTTCATCAACAACGCCATTTACGGCATGACCGGCGGCCAGATGGCTCCGACGTCTCTTCCGGGGCAGGTCACCCAGACCTCTCCCTACGGCCGTGACCCCAAGGTCTGCGGTTACCCGATCAAGGTCTGCGAAATGCTCTCCGAGCTGGAAGGCCCCGAATATCTCGAACGCGTCACCGTCAACAACGTCAAAAACGTCAAAAATGCCAAGAGAGCCATCAAGAAGGCGTTCCAGAATCAGATCGACGGCAAGGGCTTCTCGCTTGTCGAGGTGCTCTCCGCCTGCCCGACCAACTGGGGCATGACGCCTGAAAAGGCGCTCCAGTGGATCGACGACAAGATGATCCCTTATTATCCGCTCGGCGTCTACAAAGATCGCTCGGCTGAAAAGGAGGACAAATAAATGACCAGACAGTATTTGTTTTCCGGCTTCGGCGGACAGGGCATCCTGTTTGCCGGCAAGTTCCTCGCCTATAAGGGTCTCACCGAAGAAAAGCAGGTGAGCTGGCTTCCCTCCTACGGTCCCGAAATGCGCGGCGGCACGGCTTCCTGCAGCGTCATCGTCAGCGACGAAGCGGTCGGTTCGCCGATCGTTTCCAACCCCGACGTGCTGGTCGCCATGAACCTGCCGTCTCTGGATCGCTACGAATCCAGCGTTGTCCCCGGCGGCACCATTTTCATGGATTCCACGCTCATCGAGCGCCAGGTCAAGCGCGACGACGTCGACGTCGTTGCCATCCCGGCCACCGCTCTTGCCAGTGAGAACGGCTTCCCGACGCTCGCCAACATGATCCTGATCGGCGCCATTCTCGAAAAATTCGGCGAAAACGGCGCTGAGGGCGTTGAAAAGGCGCTCGGCAAGGTCATTTCCGCCAAGCACGCCGACATGCTGGAGGTCAATAAAAAGGCCATGCAGCTCGGCGCGGGTTTTGTAAAATAAAGAAAGGGAGTTTTGATATGGAAATTCGCATTGAAAAGACGGCCTGCCCCAAGGCAAAGCCCGACAGCTCCACCCTCGGCTTCGGCAAGATCTTCACGGACCACATGTTCATCATGGACTACACGTCCGGCGAAGGCTGGCACGACGCCCGCATCGTTCCGTTTGCGAACATTTCGCTCCATCCGGCTTCCACCGTTCTTCACTACGGCTCCGAAATTTTCGAAGGCCTCAAGGCTTACCGCCGCGCTGACGGCAAAGTCCAGATGTTCCGCCCGTGGGAGAACGTCCGCCGCATGAATAACTCGGCCGAACGTCTCTGCCTGCCCGAGATCCCCGAAGAACTGGCCTTCCAGTGCCTCACCACCTTCGTGGACGTGGAAAAGGATTGGACTCCTTCGGCTCCCGGCACCTCTCTCTACCTCCGCCCCTTCATGTTCGGCAACGATGAGACGCTGGGCGTGCATTCCGTGAAGAACGCCACCTTCATCATCATCGCCTCCCCGGTCGGCAGCTATTATAAGGAAGGCATCAACCCGGTCAAGATCATGATCGAGGACGCCGACGTCCGCGCCGTCCGCGGCGGCACCGGCTACGCCAAGTGCGGCGGCAACTACGCTGCTTCCAACCGCGCCGGCAAGCGCGCCGAGGAAAAGGGCTATTCCCAGGTCCTCTGGCTCGACGGCGTCGAGAGAAGATACATTGAAGAAGTCGGCGCGATGAACGTCATGTTCAAGATCAACGGCGAGATCGTCACCCCGGCGCTCACCGGCTCCATCCTCCCCGGCATCACCCGCAAGTCCTGCATCGAAGTCCTGAAGAAGGAAGGCTACACCGTGAACGAACGCCTTCTCAGCGTCGATGAACTGGCTGCCGCCATGGATAACGGCACCCTCGAAGAGGCCTGGGGCTGCGGCACCGCCGCCGTCGTTTCCCCGATCGGCGAGCTCTGCTACAAGGATAAGATCTACACCGTCAATAATGGCGCCATCGGCCCTGTCACCCAGCACCTCTACGACACCCTCACCGGCATTCAGTGGGGCCGTCTTGCCGACGACTTCGGCTGGACCCACGTGATCGGCTAAACTTGCTTTCAGGCGAAAGAAAGGAGTCACCTATGAGATCCATTGCACTTGCAGATACGACGCTTTGCCGCGAGAACGGCAGCTTCAGCTTCAAAGAGAAGATCGAGATCGCGCGTCAGCTTGAAAAGCTCGGCGTGAACACGATCGAATTGCCGGAGATCACCAATCCCAAAACGGATATCCTCCTGGTGCGCACCGTTTCGTCCTTCGTGAAAAAGGCGACGCTGTCGGTGGCGGCGGGGCTTACCCGCGAGAGCGTGGAGAATGCCGCGGCGGCCCTTTCGGCTGCCCAGCACCGTGAGATCCGCATTGAGCTGCCCGTGTCGCCGGTCGGCATGGAGTATCAGTGCCATAAAAAGCCGCCCAAGATGCTGGACTGGATTTCCGAAGTAGTCGCTTTCGCCAAAGAAAAATGCGACAATGTGGAATTCTCGGCTGTGGACGCCACCCGCGCGGAGGAAAGCTTCCTGACGGAAGCCATCCGCCGGGCGTCCGCGGCGGGAGCCACCTCCATCACCGTCTGCGACAGCGCGGCGCGTATGCTCCCGGATGATTTTGCTGGCTTTATGGCAAAGATCGTCTCTGAGACCGCGCTGCCGCTCGGTGTCAAATGCGATAACCACACCGGCCTTGCCTCGGCGGAAGCCATTCTGGCCGCCAAAGCAGGTGTCAGCAAGGTCAAGACCGCCGTCGGCGGAAACGTCGTCGACCTTGCCTCCTTTGCGGGCATGGTCAGGGAGTGCGGCGAGAACTACGGCTTCTCCACCGGACTCCGCCACACCGAAATGAACCGCATCATCCATCAGATCGAGTGGATCGGCAAGAACGCGGGTCATGAAAACGCCGTGCCCTCCGTCGCTTCCTCTGCGGAAGCGCTGGTTCTGGACGCCGGAGACACGCCGGAAAGCGTCGCCGCCGCCGTAAGGACCCTCGGTTATGACCTCTCCGACGAGGATCAGGTCAAGGTTTATGAGGAAGTCCAGCGCGTCGCGGCCAAAAAGCCGGTCGGCGCGAAAGAACTGGATGCCATCGTGGCCAGCACCGCTCTGCAGGTACCCGCGGCCTATAAGCTCGAAAGCTACGTCATCAACAACGGTAACATCATTTCCTCCAGCGCGCAGATCACCCTTTCCCACGACGGAAAAACAATGCAGGGTATCGCCCTCGGCGACGGCCCGGTCGACGCGGCCTTCCGCACCATTGAGAAGATCATCGGCCGCCACTACGAACTCGACGATTTCCAGATCCAGTCGGTTACCGAAGGACAGGAAGCCGTCGGCTCCGCGGTCGTGAAATTGCGCGCGGGCGGCAAGCTCTATTCCGGCAACGGCATCTCCACCGACATCATCGGCGCCGGCATCCGTGCCTACCTCGGCGCCGTCAACAAGATCGCCTACGAAGAAGGTTAATTATGAAGCTCTCATTTTCCACCAAAGGCTGGCATTCCAGCAGCTTTGACGATTTTCTGAATATTGCGACTGATCTGGGGTTTGACGGGATCGAGCTTCATAACATCCACAACCGCCTTTTCACCGACCGTGACGGCGCTTTCCACGCTTATACCGCCGCCGCCACGCGCCGCCGTTTATATGAAAAGAAGCTCCGGATCCCCTGCCTGGACACCATCTGCGACCTCGCGGACGGTTCTGCGGAGAAGGAAAACCTTGAGGAGATCCGCGCCTGCCTCAATATTGCCTCCAATCTGCACATTCCCTACGTGCGCATCCACGCCTATGAGGCGGAGGACCCCGAAATAGCGCTGGAAGCGGCCAAAAAGCAGCTTGCCGAAGTGCTCCCGGATGCGTCGGAGAGCCATGTGACGCTGCTGGTCGAGACCAGAGGGCTTTTCGCCCGGTCAAGCGACCTGCGCGCCCTTTTGGATGAGTTTGCGTCGGATGACCTCGCGGCGCTCTGGTATATCTCTGCGGCCTACTATGGCGGCGGGGAATCCCCCGAGGAGATCATCAAAAACCTCGGCGCTTACGTCCGCCACGTCCACGTCAATGACGCGAGAAAGACCGAAGACGGCATTGAATACTGCCTCGTCGGCGAAGGCGAGATCCCGCTGGGGGATATCATGCTGGCACTGAATTCGGTCAACTATGACGGATTCCTCTCGCTTGTCTGGGATCCCGCGTGGTACCCGGATATTGACGACATGGAGATCATCTTCGCCCAGTACGCGGGCTTCATGCGCCAGTTCGGCGATCCCTCCCGCAATATCCGCTCGCATTATCACAACAAAACACACACCGGCGAATTTATCTGGAAAAAAGACCTGCTGATCGACGAGACCTTCCCCGAGGTGCTTGACCGCATGGCGGAGGAATTCCCCGATCAGTATGCGTTCAAATATACAACGCTTGATTATACCCGCACGTATAGCGAGTTCCGCGACGACGTGGACGAGTTCGCCCGCGCTCTGGTGGCGCTCGGCGTGCGCGCGGGGAGCCACGTGGCCGTCTGGGCTTCCAACGTGCCCCAGTGGTATATCTCCTTCTGGGCGACCGTCAAGCTCGGCGCGGTGCTGGTCACGGTGAACACCGCCTATAAGTCCGCGGAGGTTGAATACCTCTTAAAGCAGTCGGATACCCACACCCTCATCATGACCGAGGGGGCCAAGGACACCCGCTACGGCGAGATCATCGCCGGGCTTTGCCCCGAGCTTGCAAGTCTCAAAGCCGGAGCCGCGCTCCATTCGAAGAGATTGCCCTTCCTCCGCAACGTCATCACGGTCGGTTATCAGCAGAAGGGCTGCATGACCTGGGAAAGCGCCCTCGAGCGCGCGTCTCAGGTGCCGCTTGATGAGGTTTTGCGCATGGCCGCCGCCGTCGACAAGGACGACGTCTGCAATATGCAGTATACCTCCGGCACCACCGGCTTCCCGAAGGGCGTTATGCTCACCCACCACAATATCGTCAATAACGGCAAGTGCATCGGCGACCGCATGGATCTTTCCACCGCCGACCGCCTGATGGTGCAGGTGCCGATGTTCCATTGCTTCGGCATGGTCCTGGCCATGACCGCCACCATGACCCACGGCGGCACGCTTTACCCGCTGCCGTATTTCTCCGCCAAACCGGCGCTCGCGTGCATCCACAATGAACACATCACCGCCTTCCACGGCGTGCCGACCATGTTCATTTCGCTTTTAGAGCACCCGGATTTCCCGAAGACCGACTTCTCCTATATGCGCACCGGCATCATGGCCGGCAGCCCGTGCCCCATTTCCGCCATGCGCGACGTGGTCGAGAAGATGCACATGACCGAGATCACCATCGTCTACGGCCAGACCGAGGCTTCCCCCGGCTGCACCATGAGCTCCACCGACGACCCGCTGGAGGTGCGCGTCGGCACCGTCGGAAGACCGCTTCCCGAAATCGAATGCAAGATCGTCGACCCGGAGACCGGGAAGGACTGCCCGGACAACGTCACCGGCGAATTTGCCGCCCGCGGCTACAACGTCATGAAGGGCTATTACAAAATGCCCAAGGCGACCGCCGAAGCCATCGACAGTCAGGGCTGGCTCCACACCGGCGACCTCGCCTGCCGTACCCCCGAGGGCAATTACCGCATCACCGGCCGACTCAAGGACATGATCATCCGCGGCGGCGAGAACATCTACCCCAAGGAGATCGAGG
>JAKSPX010000100.1 GCA_024404415.1 Clostridia bacterium
AACTCAAAAAAGAAGAGCTTGAGCGTCAGGTGGACGTTCTGAAAGAGATGGGCTTCGGCGGGCACTTTATGCACTCCCGCGCGGGTCTCATCACCGAGTACGTCGGGGACGCGGGGAACTCCCTCACCAACGCGGTCGCCGACAAGCCCGAAAAGGCCGGCATGGAGCCCTGGGCTTACGACGAAGACCGCTGGCCTTCGGGAAGCGCGGGCGGCAAGGTGACCAAAGATTCCCGCTGGCGCATGCGTTCCCTGCGCCTCACCGAGACCCCGCTTGAGCGCTTCACCTATGAAAAAGGCGCTTTCCCGGTTTTCGCGGCTTACGTTCTGGAAGATAACATCCATATTTCCTATTATAAAGAGATCGCCTCCGAAAACGACCTTGCGTCGGTCACGGCAGAAAACCGTCTTGAGGGCGGGCGCTGGTGCGCGCTCTCCTTTGACGTGGTCATCGAGCCCGACAATTCCAACTACAACGGCTCGGCCTACCTCAATACGCTCGACAAGGCCGCTACCGAGCGCTTCATCGAAATGACCCACGAGGAATATAAAAAGCGCTGCGGTGATCGCGTCGGCACCTCCATCAAGGGCATCTTCACCGACGAGCCTCACCGCGGCCACGGCTTTGACGACCTCAGGGAGGAAAACGGCGTGCGCACCTGTTCATGCGCCTACACCGACGATTTCTTCGCGGAATTTGAAAAGCGCTACGGCTACGACGCCGTCCCGCGCCTCCCGGAATTATTCTATAAATACGGTCATGAGCGCATATCGAAGATCAAGATCGACTGGTTTGACGCCGCAAACGATCTGTTCCTCGAGCGATTTGCCATGCCCATCGAAAAATGGTGCCGGGAGAACAACATGCTCTTCACCGGCCACGTCCTTCACGAGGATTCCCTCTGCAATCAGGCGGTTTCCCACGGTTCGCTGATGCGCTTTTACGAGCACATGGACGTGCCGGGCATGGACGCGCTGGGTGCGGAGAATTACGGCTACCGCATCGCCAAGCAGCTCCAGTCCTCCGCCCGTCAGACCGGAAAAGAGCACCTGCTCTCCGAATTATACGGCTGCTCCGGCTGGGATTTCGACTTCTCCGGCCACAAATACGTCGGCGACTGGCAGGCGCTCTTCGGCGTCAATCTGCGCTGCCCGCACCTCTCCTGGTACACCATGGAGGGCGAGAGCAAGCGCGACTACCCGGCGAGCATCCTCCATCAGTCCCCCTGGTACAAGGACTACAACGCCATCGAGACCTACTTCGCCCGCTTCGCCGCGGCAGGCGCCGGGAAGCCCTTATGCGACACCCTTGTCCTCAACCCCATCGAAAGCACCTGGGGCGGGGCCTACCTCGGCTGGGCGAAATGGCTCTTCAGCGCCGATGAAGAAACCGACGAGCTCGACCGGCAGTACGAAGCGCTCCTTCAGATGCTCCTTTCCGCCCACGTCGACTTTGACTACGGCGAAGAGAGCATGATGACCCGCCTCGCCTCGGTCGACGGCAACGTCCTCAAAGTCGGCAAAATGGATTATCACACCGTCATCGTCGGCGGGATGCTGACCATCCGCGAAAGCACCCTAAAGCTCCTCAAAGCTTTCCGTGAAAACGGCGGCAAGGTCATCTTCGTCGGCGACGCGCCCCGGTACGTCGGCGGTCTCCCCTCCGAAGAAGTCATCAGATTCGCCTCGGAATGCGAAAATATCCCCTATGACCTCTCTTCTCTTTCTGCGGCAGTCAGACCTTCCTTTAATGTGAAGCTCGAAGGCGATGGCGCGGAAAAGGTCTTCTCCCGCGCCGTCAGATTTGAGGACGGGACTTATGCCCTGACGCTTCTCTCGGTCGAGAGAGAAAAGCCGCTTGCGGGCATCAAGGTCACGCTCCCCGCCAGGGGGCTTGCGGTCACCGATTACGATATGCTGACCGGCGAAAAATTCGCCGTGGAATATGCCGAAAAAGAAGGAAATACCACCTTCGAGGCCGCCTTTGAGCCGGGCGGAAGCCGCCTTTATATCCTCTCACCCGATGAAAAAGCCGCTTCTCCCCGCCCGACGTCCGCTTCTCCCAAGGAGATCATCGACCTTTCTTCCACACGTTCAAAGATCACGCTCGGCGAAAAGAACGTCTGCGTTCTTGAGCGCGTCAACTGGGAAGTGGAGGATGAGAAGGGGAACGACGAGGTCCTGATGGCCGACCGGCACATCCGCGACCACTTCGGCCTTGAGCACCGCGGCGGCGAAATGCTCCAGCCGTGGTTCAGCAAGCTTTATAAGACCGAAGTCTACGGCAAAGTGACGCTCCACTACCTCTTCCGGGTGGACACGCTTCCCGAAAGCGACCTTCTCCTCGCCGGGGAGCGCCCCGAAAAGATGGCCTATTCCCTCAACGGCACGCCGCTCATCCCGGACGGCGGCTTCTGGGTGGATTCCGCCTTCCAAACCATGAAGGTGCCCGCCTCTCTTCTGCGCCTCGGCGAAAACCAAGTGACAGTCGAGACCGACTATACTCTCAATACCAACCTCGAAGCCTGCTACCTTGTGGGCGATTTCGGCGTGGGGGCAGACGGGCCGCTCCCGGTCATCACCGGGCTCCCCGAGACCCTCGCCTTCGGCGACGCCTCGAAGGAAGGTCTCCTCTTCTATGGCGGGAACCTCACCTATACCCTCCCGGCCTCCGCCCTGACTTCCCTTCGCGAACGCATCGAAAAGACCGGGGAAAGGGTCTTCCTTGCGCCGAAAGAGGTGCGCGGCTCGCTTGTGAAAATGTCCTCCGGAAACACGGCCGAGACCTGCTATTTCAAGCCATACCGCTTTGACGCGACCAAGGCGATCCTCGCGGTGGAGGACATCTCCCTCGCCCTCGTCGGCAACCGCCGGAACACCTTCGGACCTTTGCACACCCTTCCCGCCGACCTCAAGGGTTCCTCGCCCGCCTACTTCATCATGGAGGGCGCGCACACGGAGGATTTCGCCCTTCCAGAGACCGGTATCCTCGCCCTTTCGGCCGAGATCGTGTAAAAAACTTGACAAAGCCGCGCGTATGTGTTAAACTGACATATACATTCAAATGCAGGGAGAACCACTATGTTCCGTTTCGCCGTCACCGATAATAATTTACGGCGCTTGCGTTCGCTTTGATGAAAGAAGCGGACGGAAGCGCGCTTCGGCTGTTTCCTTCCGCGGCGATCGGTTTTTCAAAAACAAAACGCCGCTCGGTCAAAACCGCGCGGCGTTTTTTTAGAGAAATAACCCATACTAATGAAAAAGAGAGGATCATCATCATGACTCATTCCTTCCGCCCCACCGGGGTCTGTTCCCAACTTTACACCTTTGACCTGGAAGACGGCATCATCCACAACATGAAGATCGTCGGCGGCTGCAATGGCAACACGCAGGGACTCTGCAAGCTCCTTGAGGGCATGGATGCAAAAGAAGCCATTGAAAAGCTCTCCGGCATCCGCTGCGGTTTCAAGGCTACCTCCTGCCCCGACCAGATTTCCCGCGCTCTGAAGCAGGCAATCGGCGAATAAGCGCTCTTTTGCCGCTATTTTCGGGTATATTGCCCAAAAACGCGCTTTTGCAGGATGCGTTATTTGTTCTTGCATTTTTATCCAAAAAGCCATATAATATTCTCACTATTCCGAGGAGGTATTCTCCATGTCCGGCACTTCCCTGATCTACCCCGAACACTATGAAAGCACGCTTGACCTGCGCACCACCCAGCGCGCCATCAAATCGCTGAAGGATCTCTTCCAGCGCAATCTTGCCCGCGAGCTGCACCTGGAGCGCATCTCCGCGCCCTTATTCGTTGACCCGCTCTCCGGCCTCAACGACAACCTTTCCGGCGTGGAGCGTCCCGTGAATTTCGACGTGCCGGATGTGGGCGCAAGCTGCGAGATCGTGCATTCGCTCGCCAAGTGGAAGCGCCTCGCCCTCCGGGAATACGGTTTCAGGCCCGGCGAAGGCCTGTATACCGACATGAACGCCATTCGCCGCGACGAGACCCTGGATAACCTCCATTCGGTCTACGTCGACCAGTGGGACTGGGAAAAGGTGATCCGCAAGGAGGATCGCACCGAGGAGACTCTCCGCGACGCGGTGCGGCGCATCGTGAAGGCCATTGCCGACACGGCCTTGGACCTTGAGCGCTTCTACCCCGCCGTCACCCCGCTCATCGGCGAGGACGTCTTCTTCGTCGACTCGGAGGAGCTTCTGAAAGCCTACCCCGGCATGACCGCCCACGAAAGAGAAAACGCCATCTGCCGCGAGAAGGGCACCGTGGCCATTCTCCGCATCGGCGCTCCGCTCTCAAGCGGCGAGCCGCATGACTCCCGCGCCCCCGACTACGACGACTGGAGCCTCAACTGCGACATTTTAGTCAATTACCCGCTTCTCAACCGCGCCGTCGAATTATCCAGCATGGGCGTGCGCGTGGACGAGGAGGCCCTTCTCCGCCAGCTCAAGGCGGCCGGATGCGAGGAGCGCACGTCGCTCCCCTTCCACAAGGCGCTTCTTGAAGGGCGGCTCCCCTACACCATCGGCGGCGGCATCGGCCAGTCGCGCCTCTGCATGGTGCTTCTCGGCAAAGCGCACATCGGCGAGGTACACGCCTCGGTCTGGCCGCGCGGCATGAGAAAAGACTGCAAAGAACACGGCATAGAATTATTATAAGTTTTCAGTATTCAGTTTTCAGTTTTCAGTAGTTGCGGTATAGATCTGAAAACTGATAACTCAACCCATAAAAAACAAATAAGAGGAAAATTGCTATGAACCTGACTGAATTAAAAGACGTATTCGCTTCCCCGGAAACCTACGGCGGCAAAGAGATCACCGTCGGCGGCTGGGTCCGCACCCTCAGAAACTCCGGCAGCTTTGCCTTTGTTGAACTCAACGACGGCACCTACTTCAAGCCACTGCAGGTCGTTCTGGAATCCGCAACGCTTGAAAATTACGCCGACGCCGTGAAGACCAACGTCGGCGCGGCCATCATCTGCCGCGGCACCTTAGTCCTCACCCCGGGCGCCAAGCAGCCCTTTGAAATGAAGTGCGCGGAGTTTGCCCTCGAAGGCCCCTCCACCGCCGACTACCCGCTCCAGAAAAAGCGCCACTCTCTCGAATACCTCCGCACCATCGCCCACCTGCGTCCCCGCACCAACACCTTCAGCGCGGTGTTCCGCGTGAGAAGTGCGGCGGCCTACGCCATCCATAAATTCTTCCAGGAGCGCGGCTTTGTGTACGTCCACACCCCGCTCATCACCGGTTCTGACTGCGAGGGCGCGGGCGAAATGTTCCGCGTGACCACCATCGACCCGGCGAATCCGCCGCGCACCGAATCCGGCGCCATCGACTATTCCGAAGACTTCTTCGGCAAGTCCACCGGCCTGACCGTTTCCGGCCAACTTGAGGGCGAGACCTATGCCCACGCCTTCCGCAAGATCTACACCTTCGGCCCCACCTTCCGCGCCGAGCACTCCAACACCCAGCGCCACGCGGCCGAGTTCTGGATGATCGAGCCGGAGATCTGCTTCGCCGACCTCGAAGACAACATGCAGCTCGCCGAGGATATGCTCAAATACCTCATCAAGTACGTCATGGACACCTGCCCGGAAGAAATGAAAATCTTCAACGATCTCATCGACAAGGGGCCCCTCGAGCGTCTGACCGGCGTTATGAACGCCGATTTCGCCCACGTGACCTACACCGAAGCCATCAAGCTTCTGGAACAGAATAACGATAACTTCGATTACAAGGTCTTCTGGGGCTGCGACCTCCAGACCGAGCATGAAAGATTCCTCGCCGAAAAGTATTTCAAGCGCCCGGTCTTCGTCACCGACTACCCCATCGAGATCAAATCCTTCTATATGCGCCAGAACGAGGACGGCAAGACCGTCGCCGCCATGGACCTTCTGGCCCCGGGCGTCGGCGAGATCATCGGCGGTTCCCAGAGAGAAGAGCGCCTCGAGCGCCTCCTCAAGCGCATGGATGAGCTGGGCCTCAAGGAAGAAGACTACTCCTGGTACGTCGATATGCGCCGTTACGGCGGCACCCGCCACGCGGGCTTCGGCCTCGGCTTTGAAAGATTCATCATGTACGTCACCGGCGTCTCCAACATCCGCGACGTCATTCCTTATCCGCGCACGGTCGGCACGGCGGAATTCTGAGTTTTCAGTTTACAGTTTTCAGTTTTCAGGGGAGGTAGAAATTACCTCCCCTTTTCATTTTTCCTGCG
>JAKSPX010000101.1 GCA_024404415.1 Clostridia bacterium
ATCCAGATCATGCGCGACTTCGGCTGCACTTTCATCTGCTGCACGCCTTCTTATGCCCTTTACCTCGCCGAAACCATGGAGGAAATGGGCGTCGATATGGATAAGGACATCAAGCTCCGCCGCGGCTTCTTCGGCGCGGAGCCCTGGACCGAAGCCATGCGGGCGGAGATCGAGAGAAGACTGCACATCAAAGCCTTTGATATCTACGGCCTCTCGGAGGTCATGGGCCCCGGCGTCGCCTTTGAGTGCGAAAATCAGGGCGGCCTTCACATCAACGAGGATCACTTCATCCCCGAAATCGTCGATCCCGTCACCGGGAAACCGCTGCCGGACGGGGAGGAGGGCGAGCTGGTCTTCTCCTGCGTCACCAAGGAGGCACTTCCGCTTCTGCGTTACCGCACCCACGACGTGACCTCGTTTGTCACCGAGGAGTGTGCATGCGGCCGCGTCTTCCGCCGCATGAAAAAGCCCACCGGCCGCACCGACGATATGCTCATCATCCGCGGCGTCAACGTCTTCCCGACCCAGGTCGAAAGCGTTCTTCTGGAAATGGGGCAGGTCTCGCCCTATTATCAGCTGGTCGTCGACCGCAAGGGAAATCTCGACACGCTCGAAATTCTCGTCGAGATGGGCGACGATATGCTCATCGACAACATCCGCGCCATCGAGGACCTGCAGAACGCCATCCGCCGCAACGTGGAATCCACCCTCGGCATCGCCGCACACATCCGTCTGGTGGAGCCCCACAGCATCGAGCGCGTGGAGGGCAAAGCCAAACACATCATCGACAAACGTGCGCTTTGATCGGAGGAGAACATGGTCAAGCAGATCTCTGTGTTTATGGAAAACAAAGGCGGCCGCCTCGCCATGGTCACCCGCCTGCTCTCGGAAAATCACGTGGATATCCGCGCCCTTTCGGTGGCGGACACCGCCGATTTCGGCATCCTGCGCCTCATTGTGAGCGACGCGGAGAAGGCCGTCCGCATCCTGAAGGAACAGCACATCGCCGCTTCGTCCAATGACGTCCTTGCGGTGGAGCTTATGGATAAGCCGGGCGCACTCGCGAGCGTGCTGACGCTTTTAGAGGAAAAGAAGCGCGTGGTGGAATATGCCTACGCCTTCATCACCCGCGAGGTCGGGAAAGCCTACGTCATCCTGCGCTGCGGCGACAATCTTGCCGCGGAAGCGGTGCTTCGTGAAGCGGGCATCCCGATGCTCGACGAAGAAGCGCTCAAAGCTATGTAAAAAACAATCGCTCGTAAAACGCCGTTTTACGAGCGATACTTAGAACTGAAGGAAAAAAGATCATGCCCATTTCAGAAATGACAAAAAAGCTCGCTATTGAGGCGGAAAAGCTCTCATCTCCGCTCTTCCGCGAGATCGAAGCGATCGCGGAATACAACACCATGCGCGTCACCGACGCCTTCATCGCCTCCCGCGTGGCGGCGGCGCATTTTGCTCCCTCCACCGGTTACGGCTACGATGACATCGGGCGCGACACGCTGGATAAGGTCTATGCCGCGGCCTTCGGCTGCGAGGACGCTCTGGTGCGCCCGCAGATCATCAACGGCACCCATGCTTTGAACCTCATGCTCACCGGCATCCTCCCCGAAAAGGGCGGGAGAATGCTCTCGCTCACCGGCGCGCCCTATGATACGCTGGCTGAAACGGTGAAGAGATTTGAACAGAACGGCCTTACTTACAGGGAGCTTGCCTTCACGGGTGAGCCGGAGAAGGATTTTATCGAAAAATGCGCTGCGGCGGTGAAGGAATTCTCGCCCGACGTGGTCTATATTCAGAGGAGCAAGGGCTACGGCGACCGCATCACCCTTTCCTCCAAGGATATCCGCATCATGGCCGCGGCGGCGAAAAAGGCCTGCCCCGGCGTGATCGTGGCGCTGGATAACTGCTACGGCGAGTTCACCGAGGCGGGAGAACCCTTCGGCAGCGCCCCGGAAGGCTTTGAAGGCGTCCGCCACGCCCATTTTGAGGGCGAGGAGGGTATCGTCGACATCGCGGCGGGCTCACTCATCAAGAATCCGGGCGGCGGCCTCGCTCCCTGCGGCGGCTACGTCGCGGGAAAGCACGATCTGGTGGAACGCATTGCCGATCAGCTCACCGTGCCGGGCATCGGACGCGAAGCGGGCTGCAATCCCGCAGGCTGGCGGCTTTATTACGAGGGCTTCTTCCTCGCGCCGCACGTCGTTGCAGAAGCACTCAAGGCCATGGTCTTCGCGGCCAACCTCCTGACGCTGGCGGGCTTTGAAGCCAGCCCCGGGGGAGATGAGCGCCGCTCCGACATCATCCAGACCATCCGCTTCGGCAAACCCGAGCCGCTCATCGCCTTCTGCCGCGGCATTCAGGCGGCCTCCCCGGTCGACAGCTTCGTCACCTGCGAGCCCTGGCCCATGCCGGGCTACAATGCCGACGTCATCATGGCGGCGGGCGCCTTCGTGCAGGGCGCGTCCATTGAGCTCTCCGCCGACGCGCCGCTTCGTGAGCCCTATCTTCTCTACCTGCAGGGAAGCCTCACCTACCAGAGCGGCAAGCTCGCCATCATGCGCGCAGTCGACGGCGCGATGGGGAAATAAACAGCGTTAGTCTGACCATATATCACCACATAATATAATTATTATAGTTGACAATGTATACCAAAACGAGTATAATAGTGTATAGATTGAAAGGGGTGAGAAGATGGCAACTGCGCCTACGCAAATTCGCATTGATGCTGACATCAAAAGAGATGCCACAGAACTTTTCTCAAAACTGGGATTAGATATGTCCGGAGCCGTTAATCTGTTCTTACATCAGTGTGTACTTCGAGGTGGGCTTCCGTTTACTGTTGAAATGCCTCGGTATAACAAAGAGACGCTTGAAGCGATGGCAGAAGCGAAGCGGATATCCCATGATCCGACAGTCAAGGGGTATCAGAGCATGGAAGAACTGAAGGCGGCGCTCGAAAACGATGTATGAGGTAAAATTTACCACAGCCTATAAGAAAAGCTATAAGCTGATGAAGAAGCGTGGAATGGATATTTCTGCATTGGATGAAGTAGTGGACCTGCTCAGACAAGGCCGGAAACTGGACGAGAAATACCGAGACCACGAGTTATCCGGAACCTATACCGGATTTAGAGAGTGTCACATCAAACCGGATTGGTTATTGGTTTATCTGATCGAAAATGATATTCTCACTTTGACTTTGGTGAACACCGGTTCACATTCTGATCTTTTTTGAAAAAACGAGCCGCCTTCTTTTTGAAGGCGGCTCCGTTTGCTTTGTGGATATCAATCCGCGTCGGCCTTTTCGGGCAGACCTGTGAATTTCTTCATTTCGTAGAAGTAGGCGATGATGAGCGGGATATCCGCACCGACCCAGGCGGCGGGACCTGCGAAGCAGACGCCCATGAAGCCTAAAAGACCCGGCATGATGAAGGCGACCAGCACGCGCATGATCATTTCGAGGATGCCGCCGATCAGGGTGTAGATGCTCTTGCCGATGCCCTGAAGGGTGCTGCGGAAGATGAAGAGGGCGTTGAAGGGGATGAAGAAGAAGGAGAGAACGACGAGGTAGATGCGTCCGGCTTCGAGAGATTCGGCGAGCATCGAAGCTTCGCCGGTGACGAAGAGCTTCATGACCGGCACGCCGAGGAAGGCGCAGAAGGCGGAGGAGATGAAGGACCAGATCAGGGCGATGAGGCAGCCGCTGCGGACGCCTTTGCGCACACGGCTGTATTTCTCCGCGCCGACGTTCTGCCCGGCGAAGTTGGCCATGGTGGTGGAGAGGGCGAAGCCGGGCATGGAGACGAAGCTTTCCACCTTGCCTGCCGCGGTGTAGCCCGCGATGGTGGCCGAGCCGAAGCCGTTGAGGGCGACCTGCAGGACGATCATGCCGGCGGCGGTGATAGAGGACTGAAGCGCCATCGGGAGGCCGAGTCTGAACATCTGCCCGAAGAGCGACCAGTCGATTTTGAAATCCTCCTTGGTCATGTGTAATTCGGGGTAGCGCTTCCAGGCGTACCACACGCACAAAACGCCCGAAACGCCCTGCGCGATGATGGTGGCGATGGCCGCGCCCGCGACGTCCATGTGGAGGGGCACGATGAAGACGATGTCGAGGATGATGTTGAGGATACTCGAGATGATGAGGAAGATGAGGGGGGAGGTGCTGTCGCCGATGGCGCGGAGGGTACCGGCGGCGAGGTTATAGACGGCGGTGAAAACGGTGCCGCCGAAGATGATGGCGAGGTAGCTGACCGCGTAGTCAAGGATATCTTCCGGCGTATCCATCAGGATGAGCATCGGGCGGGTGAAAGGAAGCGTGATGACCGTGACAAGAATGGTCAGGACGGCGCCCAGCATGATGGAGTGGGCGAGGGCCTTGCGGAGGCCGGACCAGTCGCCCGCGCCGCGTCTCTGGGCGATGATGATGGAGAAGCCGCCGGTGAGGCCGTACATGAAGCCGAAAATGAAGAAGCTGAGGCTGCCGGTCACGCCGACCGCCGCGAGCTTTTCAAGCCCCGCGAAGCGTCCGACGATGGCGGTGTCCGCGGCGTTATAGAAGGTCTGGAAGATGTTCCCCAATACGAGGGGGAGGGTATAGAGCAAAATGAGCTTGGTGATATTGACTTTGGTGAGATCGGTCGCTTTCAAATGCGCCACCTGGCCTTTCGTTTCTTCTTTTTTTAGTGGTATTCTACCATATCCCGTCATGTTTCACAAGGCACAGATAGCACAGAAGAAATACCCGAAAGAAACGAAAATCAAGCATATTGATAAGAAGGCAAAACGCTTGACAAATCCCGCGTTTTGTGATATGCTCATCTGGCTTGAAAAGATCATATACCGTAAAGAAATGCGACGATCAAGACCAGTACCCCGCAAAATGGCATCAGGGAGCGTGCGCCGCGACTGAGAGCGCGCGTGCCGGAATGGAGCGGAGGAAGTCACTTGTGAGCAGAAGAGCTGAAAGAAGTAAGCCCTTCCGGCCTCCCCCGTTACCATGGGAAGGGACATGGAAGTGTCCCATAAAGCGCGCTCTTTTCAAAAAAGAGCGAAAACGGGTGGTACCGCGTGAGGAATTTCCTCTCGTCCCGAGTCGGACGAGGGGCTATTTTTATTTTTGAAAGGAAATTGAACATGGCAAAAGAACTTTCCAAGATCTACGATCCGAAAGCCACAGAGGATCGCATCTATGCCGAATGGCTGGAATCCAAGAGCTTCCACGCCGACGAGAATTCGGATAAAGAACCCTTCACCATCGTCATCCCGCCTCCCAACGTGACCGGCAAGCTCCACATGGGCCACGCGCTGGATGAGACCCTGCAGGATATCCTCATCCGCACCAAGAGGATGCAGGGCTACGAAGCTTTATGGATCCCCGGCACCGACCACGCGGGCATCGCTACGCAGATCAAGGTGGAAGCCGAGATCCGCGAAAAAGAGGGCAAGACCCGCTTTGATTACGGCCGCGAGGAATTTTTGAAGAAGGTCTGGGCGTGGAAGGAACTCTACGGCTCCAACATCATCAATCAGCTCAAGAAGCTCGGCTCCTCCTGCGACTGGGACCGCGAGCGCTTCACCATGGACGAGGGCTGCTCCAAGGCCGTCCGCGAGGTGTTCGTCTCCCTTTACGAAAAGGGCCTCATCTATAAGGGCGAGAGGATCATCAACTGGTGCCCCTCCTGCACCACCGCGCTCTCCGATGCCGAGGTCGAATACACCGATCAGGCGGGTCACTTCTGGCACATCCGTTATCCGTTCGCGGACGGCTCGGGCGAACTCATCATCGCCACCACCCGCCCCGAGACGCTGCTCGGCGACGTGGCCGTCGCCGTCAATCCCGAGGACGAAAGATACAAGGATATCGTCGGCAAGATGCTCATCCTGCCGCTCTGCAATCGTGAGATCCCGGTCGTCGCCGACGAATACGTTGAAAAGGACTTCGGTACCGGCTGCGTGAAGATCACGCCGTGCCACGACCCGAACGACTTTGAAGTTGCCAACCGCCACGACCTGCCGCACATCCTCATTCTGGACGGCAAGGCCCGCATCAATGAAAACGGCGGCAAGTACTGCGGCATGGATCGCTACGACGCGAGAAAGGCCATCGTTGCCGACCTCGAGGAGCAGGGCTACCTCGTCAAGGTCGAGAATTATTCCCACAACGTCGGTACCTGCTACCGCTGCGGCACCACCGTCGAGCCCATCACCT
>JAKSPX010000102.1 GCA_024404415.1 Clostridia bacterium
TTTACTATCATGAGACACATGAAGGTCTGATGCAGATGATAGCGAAATGGATGAAGGCCTGAAATATAAACGGGATATACGAAAATCTGAAATGAAGAAGAAAAAAGTATCCGAAAAAAGAATAATCAAAACTTTTTTGACAGCGCTGCTTTCCGTAACGATGTCTTTTACGGTTCTCTTTTCTTCATACGCAACATCGGTAGATGTCAATAATGCAAAAAAGAAAAAGACTGACCTTGAGACTCAGAAAAAAACAGAAAAAGAGCGGCGTCTCCTGGCTCGGCGTTATCGCGCTTTTGCTCGCAGTGGCTCTGCTTGCCGGTGCGGGCGGCTATGGAGGTGCGTATCTTTTCACAAGGACGCACGGGAAGGCTCCGACGGCCGGTGAAAAGACGGTTCTTTACCAGTCGGTGATCCGCACGGTCGGCGACGGAGAAGAAGAGGGCGGCGAGCTCACGGTCAGCGAGGTGGCGAACATCGCGGCCCCCTCGGTGGTGGAGATCGTCACCGAATCGGTCGCCTACGGCACCTTCTTCGGCCAGTACACCACCTCCGGCGCGGGCAGCGGCGTCATCCTCTCGGAGGATGGCCTCATCGTGACCAATTACCACGTCATCGACGGGGCGAAGAGCATCAAGGTCACGCTGAAAAACGGCGAGGATTACGTGGGAACGCTGGTCGGCGGCGACGAACAGAATGACATTGCCCTGGTCCGCATCGAGGCGGAAGGCCTGACGCCGGCGGTGCTCGGAGAATCCGCGAGCCTCGTGGTCGGCGAAGGCGTTGTGGCGGTCGGCAATCCGCTCGGAGAACTGGGCGGCACCGTCACCGACGGCATCATCAGCGCACTCGACCGCGAGATCGAGGTCGGAAACGCATCCTACACGCTCTTACAGACCAACGCGGCGGTCAACCCCGGCAACTCGGGCGGCGGGCTTTTCAATATGCACGGCGAGCTGATCGGCATCGTCAACGCCAAGATCAGTGAAAACAACGTCGAAGGCCTCGGCTTTGCCATCCCGGTCGACCGCGCAAAGGGCATAATCGAGGAGCTGGCGACATACGGTTATGTCAGAGGACGCATCGACCTGGGCATGCAGCTCATCGAGATCAACGACGCCGCCACGGCTATGTACTACAATGTCACGGAGAGCGGCGTATATATCGTGTCGGTCAAGGATACCACCTTCGGCTTTGCGCCGGGCGACCTCATCCTCTCACTGGACGGCAAGGAGATCCTCACCATGGCGGATCTCGAAGAGGTGGTCAATGCGCACAAGGTGGGTGATTCACTGGCCGCCAAGGTCAAGAGGCGCGTTTCCCGCAAGGATTTCCAGACGCTTGATCTGACGCTGGTGCTCGGAGAAGAGGTCCCCTCCTTCATCCACTGAAAAAAGATAACGCATAAAAGAATGCTCCGCGGCAAAACTGCCGCGGAGTGTTTTTCACTCTTGAGAGTTTTTCAGCAGCCGCAGCCACCGCCGCAGGTGCCGCATCCGCCGTAAGCGGGCGCCTGGTTTCCGCAGGCACCGCCGCAGCCGCCTCTGGAGCCGCAGAAGAACCAGATAACGATGAAGGCGAGAATGATGATCCAGGTGCAGTTGTTGGCGTAACCGCAGGTCTGATTACAAGGCATGAAGAGTTCCTCCGTTCATAGATGTGAGGGCGGGGCTTCCGCTCTCACTACCATCATATTACGAAAGGGAAAAAGTGTGCATGGTTTTTAATTTTATGCATTGTCGAAAAATGTCGAAATAAGGGTTGTATAAAGTCTTTTCCCATGATACAATCTATATGTCATAAATCGGGGGAAACGGAAGGAATCAAAAAGAATGATAACGGAAAACATCCTCGCCGCTCTGGCGATGCTTCCCTGCCCGGCGATCTTCCTGGGGGAAGAATTGTGGCTCAACAAAGCCATGAGGGAGCTTGTGACAAGTGAAGAAGCATCGGCCCTTTTCCCGGCGGGAGAGAACGCCCGCTTTGTGGTCCTCAGGGGGCGGCAGTTTGCCGTGCTTCACATGGAAGAGGAGACGCGTGCCCTGCTCCTTATGGAACAGTTTTCCCATGAGGAGGATGACGACAGGGCGGACGCACTGGAGATGCGCTTGCGCAATGTCTTAGCCTCTGCCGTGCTGGCTGCCGGGCTTCTCGGGCGCGAGGTGCCGGCGGGAAAAGGAAAGAGCTATCTTGCCGAACTGAAAAAAAACATCGCCCAGGTCGAACGGGTCATCAACGATATCCATACGGCGCATCTGAAGGGGATCGGCGGAATGCGCCTTTACGACGTCGAAGCCGGGACGCGCGAGCTCTTTGACAAGGTGAATTACTACCTGCCCGATGAGAAAAAGGTCGAATACCGGGTCGATGAAGGCGAAGTGTATTTCCGGTGCGAGGCGTCGCTTGTCGAAGCCATGCTGCTTGACCTTGCGGTGGAGCTTCTGGCCCGCGGGAGCCGCGAGGGCCGTGTGTCGCTTGCGGTCACGCCGGGCGAACGGGTGACTTTCGCGTTCACGGCGACAGATCTCGGGGAATTCCGCGGAGAGCTGGAAAGTATGCTCTTTGAAAAGGCGGGCGAAGGCAGCGGATTTGAAGCGGCGAGGCGCGTCGTCAGGCTCCACGAAGGCAGTCTTTACGTGAAAATGCAGGGCGAGACCGGGGCGGTCGTCACCGTGACACTGCCGCGGAGAGATGACAAGGCGGAGGTGTATCAGCCGGAGGGAAAATATCAGGGCTATGATTATGTACGCATGATGCTCTCGGATATTTTGGAACGGGACGCCTTCCTCGACGGAGCCGGAAGAGGCTGAGTAAAGCGAAAATAACTCGGAGTAAACGCTCCTTGACGATTTGGAATATTCACCCGGCGGTATGCAGTATATTCTGGGAGTTGACGACTGCGTGCCGCCGGGAATTTATTTGAAAAATCGCGCAAGACGGGGACTTATCCAATTACAGCGCGCGCAGAGCCTTGTGCAAAACGCGGCAAACAGGCTTGCAGAGCCGCTTTTTTGAATGTGGAAAAGTCTGTGGATAATGTGGATAACTTAGAGTATAACGTCCTTGCCGACTAATTCCGACTCTTTCCGAGAAGTCCCGCAATAAAGGAAAAGAAAATGGCGGCGGTGAGTCCGGCGCTTGCGGCCTTCATGCCGCCGGTCAGGATGCCGATGGCGCCGGAGGCGTCGATCTCCTCTTTTACACCCTGAGCCAGCAGGTTTCCGAATCCCGGAAGCGGCACCGAAGCGCCCGCGCCGGCGAAATCCACCAGCGGCTGATAAAGCCCGAGAGCGCCTAAGAATACGCCGAGGACGACAAGGGCGGTCAGGATGCGCGCCGGGGTCAGGGCGGTGAGGTCGATGAATATCTGGACGACGAGGCAGATGCCGCCGCCGACCAGAAAAGCGCGCAGGAGCGAAGCGAGCATATCGTAAATTCCTTCTTTCTCTAAATCTCAATGGCGACTGCGTGGCAGATGCCCGGGATGCTCTCCCCCTGGAGAAGGGAGGTGGCGCTGAGAAGCGCGCCCGTCCCGGCGAAGAGAAGCCTTTTTATCTTCCCTTCCTCCATGCGTCGGAGCAGGGAAGCCGTCAGCACCATGGCGGAGCAGCCGCAGCCCGACGCGCCCGCGTGGGTGTCCTGCGACGGGTCGAAGACCATCCGACCGCAGTCGTCGTAGCGCCCGCCAAAGTCGATCCCGGCTGCCTCGGCAAGACGCGAGACGATCCGGTGGCCGACGTTCCCGAGGTCGCCCGAGACGATCAGGTCGAAATCTTCAGGTGTTTGGCGTGTGTCCTCCAGAAAGGTGCTGATGGTCTCAAAAGCGGCGGGAGCCATGGCCGCGCCCATGTTGGAGGCGTCCTTTATGCCGAGGTCGCGCATTTTCCCGATGGCGAAGGCCGTGATGTGCGGCGCGGCGCGGTCTTTCGGCGCGTCCTTGGAAAGCAGAATAGCGCCGCCGCCGGTGACGGTGCGCTGGGCGGTCGGCTGACGCTGGTTGCCGTAGACCAGAGGCGTGCGGTATTCGCGCTCGGCCGTGCAGAAATGCGAGGTGGCCACGACGCCCGCCGACGAAGCAAAGCCGCCGTCGATGGCGAGGGAGGCCAACGCCAGCCCCTCGGCGAAGGTCGAGCAGGCGCCGTAAAGGCCGAGGTAGGGCACACCGTAGGGCAAAAGCCCGAGCGAAGTCGCCATGCACTGCTTCTGCAGATCGCCGCCGAGGAAGAGGTCGGTCGACTCCGGCGTCGTTTGGGCGGATTTATAGAGCTGATCCACAAGCATGCGGACAATGGCGGTCTCGGCCTTTTCCCAGGTGTCCTCGCCGAAATAATCGTCCTCGGAGCTGATATCCAAAAGGGAGGCGAGCTTCCCGGCCTTTTCCTCCGACCCGCCGAGCGAGGCGCGGGAGGTGATATAGACCGGGGAATCCGGGAGGTAGGTAATGCTGCCGTGCTTTTTCGTTCCGGTCATCCGCCGATCCTCCCGATCAGATAGTAGATCACGCCGTATAAAACCGAGGCGGACACGCCGTAAACGATGACCGGCCCGGCGATGACGAACATTTTTGCGCCGAGCCCGGTGACGAGCCCCTCGCTTTTGAATTCGATGGCAGCCGAGGCCATGGAATTGGAAAAGCCGGTGATGGGCACCAGCGTCCCCGCGCCGCCGTATTTGGCGAGCCTGGGATAGAGGTTGAGGGCAGAAAAGAGGATGCCGAGGAAGATGAGCGTGACCGAGGTCAATGCAGCCGCGGTCTTTTCGTCGGATATCAGGGAGGAATAGAGCTCAAGGAAGCATTGGCCGACGGCTGTGATGCTCCCGCCGATCAGAAACGCAAGCGGCAGGTCGCGCGCAAGCGGAGAGGCAGGGGACATGCGGCCTGAAAAGGCGGCGTACTGCTCTTTGGATAAGGAAAGTCGCACGGATGGATCTCCTTTCTGGGATATACGGGTAGTATCTGCCGAAAAACGGAAAATATGACAAGCGGCTAAAAGGATTTGAAATCGAAAGAAGACTGTGATAAAATGGGGAAGTCTCGTGGGAGACATTCTGTCGAAAGGGGGGAGGGGCGTTGGAGCTTACCCTGGAACCCATTCATGAGGGAGACGAAGAGCGCTTTCGCTCAATTGCCGGGGAAGAGCACGTACTGCGCTTTCTGCCGGACATGGAAATGACCGCGGCCTATGCCTCCCGCCTTGCGTCTCATTCCCGCGCCGCCGAGAATTTTTCCCCGAAGGAGCAGATGCGCCTTTTCGGCATTTACCGGGAAAAAGAGCTGGTCGGCGCTCTGACCCTCGGCCCGGTCTACGAGGCCGGGTACCGCGTGACGGTCGGCTTCTTCCTCGGGAAAGCCTGGCTCGGGCGGGGGATCGCCGGGAAAAAAAAGAAAAAAGCGCTGGAACTGGCCAAAAACGACGAAATTCAGGAGGTCTGCGCCCTCGCGGAGAGTGAAAACGAACGCTCGCGGAAGCTTCTCGAAAGGATCGGCTTTCGTGAGGAAACGAGGCTTTTCACGCGGCGCAGCGGTGAAAGAGAAAAACGGGAAACGGTTTTATATACCTATTGTTTGTAAGAAGGGGCTGCGATGAGCGGCACAGGGCGACAAGATGCTGACCTACATTTCCTTCGCCTCCTCCTCGGACGGCAACGCGGGTCTGGTGACCGACGGGACGACCCATCTTTTATTGGATGCGGGCATTTCGGCCAAACGAATCACCGCCTCGCTAAAGTCGCTCGGGCTGGAAGCGGGCGCGCTTCAGGGCGTATTACTCACGCATTTTCACTCGGATCACACCAAAGGGCTTGAAAATTTATTAAAAAAAACGCCCCTCCCGGTCTATTCGCCGGGCAAGGGCTTTAAGGCGCTGCGGCCTTTCATGATCGGCGGCATCACGATCACGGCCTTCCACACGCCGCACGACGCCTATCCCTCCTGCGGCTTCCGTTTCGAGGCGGGGGAGGACACCCTCGGCTTTGCCACCGACCTCGGCCACGTCACCGAAGAGGTCGAGGCGACCCTGAAGGGCGTGAGGCGGCTGGTGATCGAATCCAATTACGACCGCGATATGCTCATGAACGGGCCTTATCCCTATTCCCTCAAGGTCAGGATCGACTCGCCGAGTGGACACCTTTCCAACGAGGACTGCGGCGTATTCCTTGCGCGTATGGCGGATAACGGCCTTGAA
>JAKSPX010000103.1 GCA_024404415.1 Clostridia bacterium
TCGCAATGACAAAGGAGATACATTGTGCGTCTTCTGAAAACTGAATACTGAAAACAGAAAACTCGTCCTGCAAAATCGCTTACAGCGTAGTCGCGCTACTGAAAACTGAAAACTGAATACTGAAAACTTTCTTTCACTTAAGCGCGTCGGCGAGGACCGAGGCGATGTCGGAAAGGACGGCGGCTTCCGCGTCGGAGACGGGGGAGAGCTCATTGAGGGCGTCGAAAAGGGTCTTGCGGATGGATTCTTTTTTTACCGCGCCGCCTGACGCGAGCTTGGAGGTCTTGCGGAAGGCGGGGAGGTAATGGCTTTCAAAGAGATGGGCCCACTCCTCGGCGACGTGGAGCTCGCGGCGCTTGCTGTCAAGCGGCAGGGTGAAATCAAAATTCTTATTGCCGCCCGCGAGGTAGCCGGTCAGACTTCCTTCCATGCGTGCCAGCTCCTCGACCGAAAGCTGTTCGCCGCGGGCGAGACGTTCCTTTTTCCACTCCTCGCGCAAGGAGGCCGCGCCGCCGTAGACCTTGCCGAGGGCGCTGTTGAGCCGGAGGGGCAGGCGGCGGATATCGGATGTGGCCTTATACTGCGTGCGGATGATGGCGAGGAGGGCGGCGTTGAAATAGCGCTTTTCCAGATAGCTGACGCGCTCCAGTAGAGCGGGATCATAGGTGAGATCCATCCGTCACGCCTCCTTTTTGCCGTGGGCTGCGTTCACACAGCGAGCCTCCCAACCGCTGAAACGATAATAGAGCAGGCAGGCCGCGCTGGCGACGATCCAGCCGAAGGGATAGCCGAGACCGATCCAGATCTCGGTGTTGATGATGCGGGAGATGGCGAAGAGGTAGATCTGACGGAAGAGGACGAAGCTTGCAAGCATGATGATCATCGGGGCCTTGGCGTCGCCCGCGCCTCTGAGTGCACCGGCATAGACCTGGTTGACACAACACAGGACGTAGAACGGGGTGATCCAGTGGATGAAGAGCACGCCGTAGGCCAGGACGTCCACATCGGAATTGAACATCATGACAAGCTCTTTTGCGAAGATCAGGGCCGGGATCATCAGGGCGGCAGTGGAGAGCTCGCTGAGGATAAAGGCGGTGCGGGTGCCCCTCGTCGCGCGGTCGATCTGCCCGGCGCCGAGGTTCTGACCCACAAAGGTGGTGGAGGAGAGGGAAATGCTCTGCAAAGGCAGCATGATGAACTGGTCGATCTTATTGTAGGAGGACCACCCGGCCATGCAGGCCGAGCCGAACTGGTTGATGTAGCCCTGGACGAAGACGTTGGAGAAGGAGGTGATGGCCTGCTGGATGGCGGTCGGCACGCCGAGGTTGACGATGCGCTTCATCATGGCGTGGTCGTAGCGGATAGCGGAAAGGCGCACCTTGTAGCTGCCCTCCGAGCGCATCAGGACCACCATGGTGAGGATGGCCGAGAGGATCTGGGCGATGATGGTGGCGAGCGACACGCCCGCGATGCCCATGTCGAAGAAAATGACGAAGACAAGGTCGAGGATGGTGTTGACCACAGCCGAGAAGATCAGGAAGTAGAGGGGGCGGCGGGAATCGCCGACGGCGCGGAGGATGCCGGAGCCCATGTTATAGGACGTCAGGCCGACCACGCGGGCGAAATAGGTGCGGCGAGATCATGTTGCGCCGGGGATGACGTCCTCCGGGGTGGACATCAGCCGGAGCATGCCCGGGACGAAGGCTACGCCGACGATCGTAAAGATGACGGACATGACCAGCGTCATGAAGAGCGAGGTATGTACCGCCTTGGAGACCTTTTCGTCGTCGTGCGCGCCGTAGGCCTGCGAAATGGCGACACCCGCGCCGGTGGAGAGCCCCATGAAGAAGCCGATGAGGGTGTTCATGATGGGGCCGGTGGAGCCGACGGCGGCGAGCGCCTCCTTGCCCACGAAATTGCCCACCACGATGCTGTCCACCGTGTTGTAAAGCTGCTGGAAGAGGTTGCCGATCATCAGAGGAAAGGCAAAAGCGAGGATGTGCTTCCATATAGTGCCGGAGGTCATATCGGTATCTTTGCGTTTCATAGATAACTGCATGGTCATTCACATGGCTTTCCGGAACGGATGCGTTCCAATGTTACTTGATTATATTTAGTATACTCTCTTTTCCCGAGAATGTATATGGTGTGAATGGACAAAATTCATCTTTTTCACCACAAGGTTTTGGGGCGCGGACAGGAAAGATGGGCGTAAAGGCAAAAGCGACATTTTTTGAAGCGGCGGCAGCCGATCTTTTTATGGAATTTTCCATTGCAATCACCGGGCGAATATGATATAGTATGTAGTGAAATTTTTTGGAGTTTCGGGAAGGAATTCTGTTCTGTGCCGAAACGATAGTTGAGAGGTGTATAGCGTTGAACGATCTGACGAATCTGACTTTGGGTCAGGCCGGCCTGATTGCCGTCGCCGGTATCTGTTTCGTCTTTGCAGTCCTTGTTCTTCTGCTCGCCATCCTGTATATTTCCGGCGCCATTTTCCAGGGCATCGCGAATAAGCAGGCGGCGAAAGCGGCGGCTGCCGCGGCGGAAGTTCCCGCTGCCCCGGCAAGTGAGCCGGTCAAGGCTCCGGAAGCCAAGGGCTCCTGCGGCGATATGAAGCTTTATGACGTTGCTCCGCGCGAGGCCGCCATGGTCATGGCGATCATCGCGGATGAGACCAAGACCCCGCTGAATCAGCTCCGATTCAAGTCCATCAAGAAAGTCAATAAGGAGGAAACGAAATGAATATAGGTGAAGTTCTTCTGAACCTGTGGGAAACCTCCGGTATCCACGGCCTCTTCTCCGGCATGGGCTGGCAGAACGCCATCATGATCGTCATCGCCTGTGTGCTTCTTTACATGGGCATCGTCAAGCAGTATGAGCCGCTCCTCATGGTCGGTATCGCTTTCGGTATGCTTCTGACCAACATCCCGCTCGGTGGCATCTATCACCCTGAGCTGTGGAATGTCACGGACATCAGCTACAGCAAGGTTTTGCACGACGGCGGCTTTATTGATATGCTTTACATGGGCGTCAAGCTCGGCATCTACCCGTCCCTGATCTTCATGGGCGTCGGCGCGATGACCGACTTCGGTCCGTTGATCTCCAACCCGAAGTCCCTCATCATGGGCGCAGGTGCGCAGCTCGGTATCTTTACTGCCTTCTTCGGCGCAATGGCGCTTGGTCCTGCCGGACTTGGCTGGGCAAGCTTTGGCGGTAAGCGGGCGGCTTCCGTCGGCATCATCGGCGGCGCAGACGGCCCGACGGCCATCTGGCTCACCAAGACGCTGGCTCCCGAGCTCCTTGCCCCGATCGCCATCGCGGCTTACTCCTACATGGCCCTCATCCCGATGATCCAGCCTCCCTTCATGAAGCTCCTGACCACCCAGAAGGAACGCGTCATCAAGATGGAACAGACCCGCACCGTCTCCAAGACCGAGCGCATCTGCTTCCCGATCATCATCACCATCGTCACCTGCCTCATCATCCCGTCGGTCACCGCTCTTCTCGGCTGCCTGATGCTCGGCAACCTCTTCACCGAATGCGGCGTCACCAAGAGACTTTCCTCCACCGTGCAGAACGAGCTGATGAACATCGTCACCATCTTCCTTTCCGTCTCGGTCGGCGCCACCGCTGTCGGCCAGCGCTTCCTCAGCCCGGAGACGCTCTTTATCATCATTCTCGGTCTGGTCGCTTTCTCCCTTTCTACCGTCGGCGGTCTTTTGATCGGCAAGCTCATGTGCGCCCTCTCCGGCGGCAAGATCAACCCGCTGATCGGTTCGGCCGGTGTTTCCGCCGTCCCGATGGCTGCCCGCGTTTCTCAGAACGTCGGTGTCAAGTATAACCCGACCAACTTCTTACTCATGCACGCCATGGGCCCGAACGTCGCCGGTGTTATCGGCTCCGCCGTTGCGGCCGGCTTCCTGCTCGCCGTTTTCGGTTGATCTGAATAGCGTATTTTCACAAGGGAGCGAGCTTCGCTCCCTTGTATTCTATCCCGGTGAAAGTTACGACCCGGGATGCGGCGTGCCGGGGACGGCACGCCCTACGAGACGGTACGTTTCACTTGCGTAGGGAACGCCGTCCCCGGCGTTCCGTTTGACAGGGATATGCACCGGGAAAGACGGCGCGATGTGGGCATCGCGCCCTACGGGTTCATCCGCGTTTACGCGGATTTCATCCACCGAAGGTGGATTTCATCATGCAATGATTTCATCCGCAAAGCGGATTTCATTCAGTAGGGAACGCCGTCCCCGGCGTTCCGTTTGACAGGGATATAATCCGACCAATAAGTACCGAAAGGAAAACCATCATGCTGAAAAAAGAAGAGATCAACATCCGCGACCCGTTCGTGCTTCTCGTGGAGGGCAAATACTATATGACCGGCACCGCGGGCGCCGACGCCTGGACGGGCGGAAGCTATTTCCCCGTCTACATTTCCGACGACCTTGAAAACTGGGAAGGCCCCGTCCGCGCATTTGTTAGCCCGGAAGGCTTCTGGGCGACTGACAACTTCTGGGCCCCGGAGATCCACCCCTACAAGGGCGCTTACTATATGTTCGCCTCCTTCCACAACCCCGAAAAGAACCGCGCGAGCCAGATCATGCGCGCCGAAAAGCCCGAAGGCCCCTACGAGGTCTGGTCTTCGCCCATCACGCCGGACGACTGGTATTCGCTCGACGCGACCTTCTACGTGGACGAAGCGGGTCAGCCCTGGACGGTCTTCTGCCACGAGTGGACCCAGATCGGCACCGGCGAGATCTGCGCCGTGAAACTGACCGATGACCTCAGGGGCACCGTCGGCGAGCCGATCACCCTCTTTGCCGCGTCTGAAGCGCCGTGGGTGACCCCGAATGAAGAAAAACTCATCGCGGGGAAAAAGTGCATGGTCACCGACGGCCCCTTTCTCGTGAAGGACGAAGGCGGTTTGACTATGTTCTGGTCGAGCTTCTCAAACGGCAACTACGCCGAGGGCATGGCCGTGAGCGAATCGGGATCGGTGCTCGGCCCGTGGAAGCAGATCGCGGAACCGCTCTTTGAAAAGGACGGCGGCCACGGTATGCTCTTCAAAACCAAAGAGGGCAAACTGATGTTCTCGCTCCACCGCCCTAACCTCAACCCCATGGAGCGCCCTTGCTTCTTTGAATTGAAGCGCGAGGATGGACGCTACAAGATCGTCTGAAAAAGGCAATAACGCCAAACGCCGCCCTCCTTTCGGAGGACGGCGATTCTTTTAAGGATGACTCAGAGCTTCGCGGCGATGTACTTGGCGAAATCGTCGATGGTGACGATGTCCTTGAGGTCTTCGCTTTCGATGGTGATGCCGAATTCTTCTTCAAGCTCACCGACCATGGTGATGATATCGTAGGAATTCATCTTGAGATCCTTGAGGAACTCGGTTTCGGGGGTGATGGATTCCGGGTCGCAGTCGACATACTGCAGGATGGTTTTCTTGATTTTCTCAAACATGATGACTCTCTCCTTTTATTCTGCTACACGTGATGGTACATGAAAAATACCCGAGGCGTGCTCCTTTTGCGAGGGTGGTCGGCGAAGAACACCAGATTCACAACCGTCGGGGTAGACCGAATGCGTATTCTCCCGAAGAGCGGAAGAATATGAAAAGGGAACACACCGGGCACAAGTTTAGTATAGCGAATCACGTGCAAAATGTCAAGCATTATCTCATCATTTATATGAGAAATGTCTCATCTTTTGTATGAGAAAGGCGCCTCAACGGCGGCTCGGACTTGACAAATGGCGGGAAATGGTGTATGCTATCAAAGCTTGAGATTTGCCCTCGTAGCTCAGCTGGATAGAGCGTCCGCCTCCTAAGCGGAAGGCCACGCGTTCGAATCGCGTCGAGGGTGCCATGTAAAAACCCGCTTTTGCCAAATTGACAAAAGCGGGTTTTTACAATGATATCCGTTCCTCGTCGGAACGGGTGATATATCTTCGATATGATGTCGCACTGCGTGCGATGATATACGCCTGCGGGCGTATGAGGGGAACGGGTATCATAATATTTGCCATAGCAAATATATCATGCCGAGCAAAGCGAGGTATATCATGCTTGCGCGGCATGTATATCTTTTCGCGTCAGCGATATATCACTTGACGTCGGCTAATCATTATGACAGGAATACAGTATAATTGACATTCGTGATG
>JAKSPX010000104.1 GCA_024404415.1 Clostridia bacterium
ACAGCCCCGGTCTCGCCGCCGAAGATAGTGAGTTTTTCACCGCCGCGGGCCTTGAGGTAGGCCTTCTGGCTCTCGGTGAGCTTTTTCCCGACCAGCATGAGGGGGGCGCGGTTGATGGCCGCGTAGACGCCGCCGGTGAGGGCGTCGGGGTAATCAAGCCCGGTCGCGGCGGTCATGATGTCGCCCGAGAGGACGTTTTCGTACTTTGCGAGGATCTCCAGGCAGGTCCCGTAGCGGTTATCGCCCATCAATCTCTCTTCACAGACGACGCCGAGAGATTTGAGGTTTTTTTCGGCGGTCTCCGAAACGGCGGTGAAGCCTCCGAGGACGGTGGCGCGCTCGATATTGTGCATGGCGAGATATTCCTCGTTGACGCGGTTGATCTTACCGTTTGAAGGGATATAGAGGATGGGCATGCCCAGAATGGCCGAGACGGCGCTTGCGGAAATGGCGTCGGCGAAGTTCTCGGACGAGGCGAAGAACACGGAGGTCGGGGCTTCTCCCGAAATCTCCTCGGTCATTTCGGCGACGCGGACGGCGGTCTGGTAGCGGTCGTCACCCGCGACACGCGTGACCTTACCCAGCTTTTCAAGCTCCGTTTCGATGGAATCGGACACGGCGGCGGAGCCGCCGAGGATATAAATGTCTTTTGCGCCGAGGCGGAGGATCTCGTTCCGGACGGCGGAATCGAGCTTGGTCCGCACCAGAAGGATGGGCGCTTTTAGGGCATAGGCAAGCAGGCCGCCTGCGAGCGCATCCGGGAAATCGTTGCCCGAGACGATGACGACGGCGTCGGATTTTTCAAAGCTCGCTTCGGAGATGGCGGAGGCGGTCTTCACGCGGTTGTCGCCCGCGAGGCGCAGAAGCTCCACCGTGATCTCCGGCTCGAGGATGACGCGGTACTGATGGCGGAATTCGAGCTGATAAGTCGCGGGGTCGAGCTTGGAAATGGCCTTCTCCACCAGAGAATTCCAGTTGAGCCACTTGCCCCATTCGCCCCAGCGGCCGTATTTATAGAGGTATTCCTCTATTTTATAGGTCTGCTTTCTGACTTCCAGCGCGAAATAGCAGTTGCTATTGGAGCACTCGTCCCTGCCCGGGAATTCATAACTGCCATCGCCGCTCGATGACTTTTTCAGCGAATCGGGCGACGTAGCGGTAAAAAAAGCGTGGAACACCTCGGAGTTCCCATTCTCGACGGGAGAAATGGTCCCATCCTCGTCACACCAGTGGTAATAGATATACCCATCGGTCTTATAGGACGCGGTGGTCTTTTTTGTATCGGTATTGGTCTCGGGCTTGGGCGTGTTATTATACTTGGTGTAGAGGGCGTTCTTGCGGTCAAAGCCCTCAGGCCAGTCCTCGACGAAGCTCACGCTTCCCTCTTCCGTGACGACCCAGCCGCTTTCCAGAAGCTCCCAGTCCCCAAGCGGCGGCGCGGAGGAATACTGGGTCTCATAATCCTTTCTGCGGCATGCATCCCACGTTTCGGTCATAGAGGCATCGACGCCCTCGGGATAGGAGCTTGACCACTCGGTGGTGATTTCGTAATCGTCGCCGCAGTAGATCGGCCAGAAGGTGTCGCGCGCGAGCTCGCCGCGCTTTTCGGAGGAACCGGTCTTGTAGCCCGCCGGGCGTTCGAACTGGTAGCACCAGTAATAGGCCGCGCGGTAAGCGCCGTAATCTGTGTTATGTAGGGCGTGGAGGTTGGTGACAAGCGACGGATAGTCGTTATAGAGCTCGTATTCCATGAAGCGGAGCTGGCCTTCCAGCGTGTGCCAGTCGTAGCCCTGAATGTTGCAGTAGCTTTTGAGATTGTCCCAGCGGGAGGCATGCCACTGGCAAATGCCGTAGCTTGTCCCTTTGTCGCCCATGGCGTTGGGGTTGAAGGAGGATTCCTTATAGATATTGGCGAGGATCCCCGCGGCCGCGGCGTTGTTGAAGCCCATGTTGGCGACAAGGTAGCTATATATCCCCGCTTCGTTTTCGCTGCCGGTGTAGGTCCTTCTTCCGGCGGCGGACACGGGGAGCATCCCCGCCGTGAGGGTGAGGAGCAGAGCAAGGATCAAAAGGACGGATACGCTTCTTTTCATAAAAACCTCCGTTTCGGTCGGTCATAAAGGGCAAAAGGAATATGTTTTTAGTGTCTTTGAATGATTATACACGTTTTGCCTCTTTTTGTCAATCCCCAGTTTGTTTCCGATTTGTTACTTTTGTGTGCCTTGCGGGAAAAAGGAAAATATGGTATGATAAATAAAATCCGCATTTCCCGCGGGAGTGCTCCCGCAGAAAGGATGCGCCCACTTGAAAATTACCGTTTTTTCCGATTCTCACCGCCATTCCGGCAAGATGATCGACCGCCTATTGGTCTCCACGCCCGACGCCGTCATATTCCTCGGCGACATCCTTGAGGACACGCTGGATATCCGCTCGGTCTTCCCCGGTCTTCCTTTATATACCGTGGCGGGCAACTGCGATTATTCCTACGACGACGTGAAGGAGATCAGGCTCGGCGGCAAGCGCTTCCTCCTCTGCCACGGGCACCAGTTCGGCGTGAAGATGGGGCTTGAAAGGCTCTATGCCGAGGGGGTGCGGCGAAAGGTGGACGTGGTGCTCTTCGGGCACACCCACACCCAGTTTGCCGAGACCAGAGACGGCATCCTCTACCTCAATCCCGGCTCGGCCTCGGGCTTCGGCGGTTTCCGCTATGCCGAGATCACCGTTGATGAAAAGGGGGTCAGCTATGCGCTCTTCCGCGAATGATCCGTCCTTAGATGAAAAGACGGTGCTCCTCTCCGAAGAAATCAAGCCCCGCGCGGCGACGGGCTACGCCGTTCTTCTCTTTTTCATTTCGCTTGCCTTCTGGTCGGTCTTCTGGATGGTGCCTGTCCCCCGCCCGATTTTTCGCATCATTCTGGTCGTCCTCGGGAGTGTAATGCTTCTTTTCATGCTCGTCGCCGTCGTCCGGCGCACGATGGTCTCCTTTCTCTACGTCCTGACCGACGAGGAATTATTGGTCTTCCGCGTCCTTTTCGGGAAGAAAAAGCAATTTGCCTCTTTGAAGTTATCCGAGATCATCCGAATGGACAGGCTCACCGCGGGACTTCCCGAGGAGAAACGGAAAAACGCCTGCGTCACCCGCCTCCCGGCCTGTGACCGCGGCTTCTATATCCTCACCGCCGCCTATGTCCTCCTCATTGAGCCCAGCGAGAATTTTGCGCGCACGTTGAGCCGCACCGCCGTAAAATAAAAAATAGGGGCTGTAAAAAACTCGCAAGACCCTGTCATTCCGAGCCAGCGCCGCGGCGTTGACTGTGGCTACAAACCAGTTGGCGAACTGGTTTATTGAAATCCGTCTCTTTTTTGAGAGAATACGGATTGCCACGACCATCCTGTGGGATGGTCTCGCAATGACAAGTGAGTTTTTTACAGCCCCTTTTATGTCAGGATCATAAGCCAGGACGCAAGGAGCGGCGAAAGGAAGTTTTCCTTGTTCAGCGCAAGATAAAAGGCCGCGGCCATGAAGAGCGCGGCGAGCATGATCGAGCAGGCCGACGCCATCCTCTCCCCTTTTTCCTCATAAAGGAGCGCGAGGAGCCGCCCGCCGTCGAGCCCCTTCGCAGGGAGAAGATTATATACGCCGAGGGCAAGGCTTTCTGCGGCGAGAGTTTTTTCCGAGAGAAGAAAAAGCGCCCACGCCGCAAGGAGGTTGGATAAAGGCCCCATAAAAAGCGCGATGGCCTCCTCCGCTTTCGTCAGGCCGCCGCGGGAGGTCATGCGGAGGCCGAAGGGCGTTATGATAAGCTCCTTTGCCCGCCCGTGAAAGACGAGGATGGCCAAAAGGTGCGCCGATTCATGAAGCGATACGAAGAAAAAGACCGCGCCGACGCCCCGCTCGAGCTTCAGGGCCAGAACGAGCGAGAGAAACAGGTAAAAGGACGGCGCGATCCGAAGCCGCGGGAGCCTACCCAACGAGCTTCCCGGCGCATTCGCGCAAAAGTTCCTCCGCCTTTTCCCGCACGCCCGCGTCCTCCTCTGCGGCGGCGGACAGATCGGTGCTCTCCGTGATGGCCTCCCGGACGGCCTCTCCCGAAAGATGCCCGCTTTTCACCAGTATCAGGGTCAGAATTGTGAGGAACGCGGCGACGGCGAGTTTCAATATCTCCCGCTCCGCCCCTTTCTCCTCTTTTGAGGAAAAGGCGTATCTCAGTCGTTTCCCCTCCGAAAGCTCCTCCTCGCGCGTGAGGAATTTCGTTTCCTGCATGGTTTTCCTCCTCCAAGACGACGTTAGAAGCAAGCGAATTCCGCTTGCTTTTTTGTGTTTTCGACTATATAATAGCTATGTAAATAAATGCAATCGGGAAAGGATCTGACTCATGGACATCAGGATCGCCTATTTTACCAAGACCCGTGAGCGCGCGTTCGCCCTTCCGTTTGTCCCCGCTGTGATGTGCGGCTTAAGCGATGAATCCCCGGAGTCGCTTTTCGGCAAAATGCCCGACCTCGACGGGGTCATCTTATCATGTGCCGACCTGCAAACGGCCTGCGTCGCGCTGGATTACGGCAAGCACGTCCTCCTCCCGCCGGGAAATTTCCGCGGAGAGGACCTTTATAAGCTCGCGTCTTTGGCCGTCAGAAAGGAACTGCTCCTCATGGCGTATCAGACGAATGCGGATGCAAAGCTCTTTGCCGAACGGGTGAAAGAAGAGCCCTCACGCCGCGCTTCCCTTGATTCCGTCCGCGCCTACTACGCCGCCTGCGGCTTTAGTGAAAAAGACACCCCCGCCCTCTTTATCTGAAAGGAAGGTCAATATGAAGAACAAATCATTCCCCATCGGCTTCTGGAATTACCCCGCCGTCGGCGCTTACGGCCCCGAGGAGGTCTCCCGCTGGACACGCTGCGGCATGACCTGGAACCAGAGCCCGCGCTTTTCCTACGAGACCAACACCAAAGAAGAGCTGCTCGCCATCCTCGACGAGTGTGAAAAGCAGGGCATCGGCCTGACGCTCTGCATCAGCGGTTTGGATTACCGCGACGCTTTACGCGACATTGACGCCTACCGCGCCTTATTTGAACGCGCTTATGCCGATTTCGGCCATCACCCGGCCACCGTCGGCTTCTTCATCGGCGACGAGCCCATCGGTGAGGCGGAAAACAAGGCCTGCATCGAGGCTTACAAGATCATGCTCTCGACCGCGCCGGAGCTTACGCCGCTTCTCAACTTCAACCCCTACTTCCCCGGCTTTGAGGACGCCATTCTCGGCGGGCAGGATTTCACCTCCTGGGCCAGGGACTTTACCGCCGCCTCGGGCTGCAAGCTGATCTGCTACGATTGCTACACCCAGTTAAACGAGGGCGAAGAGGGCGTGAACAGCTACTTCCTCAACCTCAACAAATATTCCGAAATGGCGCGCGGCGCGGGCATCGAGATCTGGACGACGCTTCTCTGCTCGGCCCATTACCTCTACCGCGCGGCAAGCGAGGACGATATCCGCTGGCAGTTATCCACCGCCGTCGCCTCCGGCTGCCGCGGCATTCTGTGGTTCTTATTCTACGACAGCATTCCCAACAACAATTACCGTTCCTCCCCCATTGACCCCTTCGGCGAGGAGACCGAGACCTACCATTACATCCGCCGCGTACAGAAGGTGTTCCACGCCATGTACGGCGAACTGATGATGAAGCTTTCCTGGAAGAAGACCTGGCACTTTGAAAAGGCCTACGGCGATTACCCGCTCTTCCCGGAAAACGAGCACCCCTTCATCAAGCGAATGATCTCCGAGCAAGGCCTCCCCGGCATCCTCTCGCTCTTCGAGGACGAAGATGGGAAGGAATACGCCGTCATGGTCAATAATTCCCCCTTCAAGCCCGGCCGGTTTGCCTTTGCCCTTCCGAAGGACACGAAAAAGATCTGGCGCATCCAGAAAAACGGCGACATGACGGTCGATTTCAAGGTAA
Source organism: Clostridia bacterium (assembly GCA_024404415.1). Classification (GTDB taxonomy): domain Bacteria; phylum Bacillota; class Clostridia; order Oscillospirales; family QAMX01; genus RUG11797. The sequence goes on from JAKSPX010000104.1 coordinate 5,960, forward strand.
GTCATCATGACGCGATCTACCAGGAAAAAGACGACGAGATCATCGCCGGATGCTTCCTCGCCCCCGGACAGATGGAGGTCTTCCGTTTCGAATAAACCTGACTCATAGCGCTATCTCCGCATCCGCCAGGCGGATATCCTGAATAAGGTATCGGGAGATCACAGATCTCCCCTTGTATAATAAGGTCAAGCAAAAAAGTGGTATAATAG
>JAKSPX010000105.1 GCA_024404415.1 Clostridia bacterium
GTCGATGAGCGCGCGCTCGTATGTGCCGTCGTCCAACGAGGCCGGCGGGTTGGAAGGATCGGACGGAGGGGCCGAGACCATGCACAGGGTCTCGCCGGTCTTGTAATGGCAGACCGCCACCACGCCTTTTCTGCCATCCAGTGCTCTATAGGCCGTGTTGTTGAGTTCGGCATCAATGGTGAGGTAAAGATCGTTGCCGCCGGAGCGGAGGGAATAGGAACCGTTGATGAGGTCATACCCGACCAGCTTGGGGGCGAAGACCTTGAGCGCGCCGGTGCCGATGTAGCCATAGCGGTCACCGACCGCGTGGAGCGTGGAGATGCGCGTCGTCTTGTCGTCGGCATAGAGGCGTTTTCCGTCCTCATATTCCGAGAGGACGACGCCGTTTCTGTCTTTGACTGTGCCGACCGCCAGCACGCCGCCGGAATAATAGCCGTTGTTGGCCGAAAAGGACGCCCATTCCGCACCGTGGCGGACGTATTTCACCACGTAGAAGGTGATGCCTGCGATAAGGGCGGCCAGCAGCAAGAGAAGGATCCATGTTCTTGATCGGACTTTATTCATGCTTCCGTACCTCCTTCCGCGTTTTCATTCTCGTCTTCATAGTATTTTGCCGTCTTACGGTATTTTTTCGGCAGCTTCACCGCGAAAGAAGCGTTCTGACGGGTGTCCGCCGCCTTGATGAACGCCAGCAGGCACCAGCAGGCCAGCATACTCGACCCGCCCTTGGATAAAAACGGGAAGGTCACGCCGGTAAACGGCAGGATATCAAACGCGCCGAGCACGTTGAGCATGATCTGGAAGATCATCATGGCAAGCGCCCCGCTCGCACCGATGACGTAAAAGGACGACCGCGCCGTTCTGGCCGAACGAATGAGGAACACCGTCATGATGGCGAAGGCCGCGATGGCCGCGAGGCCGACGATCAGCCCCAATTCCTCGCACACCATGCCGAACACCATGTCGGTGTCAGCCGCGAAGATCTTATATAATCTGCCGCTGCCCGCGCCAACGCCGAATAATCCGCCGTTGGCCGCCGCCATCATGGTGCGGGTCTGCTGATAGCCCGCGCCGTTTGCATCCTCCCAGGCGTGGAGCCAGGAGGAGAAGCGGCTTGCGATATACGGTTTGATGCTGATGGCCATGAAGCCCGCCAGGCCCGCGCCGGAAATGCTCAAAATGACCGTGGCGATATCGCCCGAGCGCAGGAACGCGATGATGAGATAGGCGATGAAGAAGACCGACGCCGTGCCGAAGTCGCTCATGAGCGCCAGCGCAATGACACACACGCCCGAAAACGCGACGAACCAGAAGAGGTTGCGGCGGCTGAAAAGCTTATCGAGCGTCGCCGCCCCTGCAAAGACAAAGCAGATCTTCACAAATTCCGAGGGCTGGAGGGTGAAGCCGCCGATGGAGATCCAGTTGCGGGCGCCGTTGGTCACGGTGGCCAACACCAGATTTGCCCCGAGCATCAGAATACCCATCACCGCCAGCGGATAGCGAAGGGCGCGCACCCGTCTGAGATCTCTTAAAAACCATCCAAGGCACAGAAATGCCAGAAGTCCGACGATGAGGAAAGCCATTTCCTTATAAAGGCTGTCCGGCGCCGCCGTCGCCACCACCGAAAGGCCGATGGTGCAGAGGAAGAAGGCGAGGATCTCCAGCTCAAACCCGAGCCTTCGAAGCGCGCGCATGAAGAAATAATAGCACCATTCCATCACGATCAACGCGCCGAAGCAGACCGGAATGGCGAGATTCAGAGTCTCCATAGCCGTGATCCAGTGCGCGGTGCACAAAAGAAGCTGGAATTCGGTCAGAACGAAGAGCAGTCCCGCCGGACGCCAGACGCTGCCCGGCTTGGTGCGGCGGGCGGCCTGTCTCCTCTCATCCTCCTCGCTCAAAGCGTGGAAAATGAGCTTTTCGCCGCCGAGGTCGATCTCGTCCCCTTCCTCAAGCTCCACGGGATCCATCACCGGGTGGCCGTTATGGTAGATGGTGTGCTTTTTCTGAATGGCGTGCAGCTTCCACGTGCCGTCGTCCGAGCGGATGAGGGCGGCGTGGGTCGGTGAAAGCGAGGGGACATCCAGATACACGTCGGAATTCTTCGCGCGCCCGACCGTATTTTCAAAATGCGTGAGACGGAAGACGCTTCCGTCGCTGGTCTCCACCGCGCCCCAGACCTCATCCTCGGGGAAATCCGAGAAGAGCGACCTGGCGCACCGCACCACCAGTATGATGGCGAGGAGCGGCAGAAGGAAGCGGATGACAAAGGAGATGTAGAGAAGGATACCCTCCGCGTGATCCAGAAGCGTATATAATTCGGCTAATTCATTCATATAGTGGCCCTTTCGTTCACATTGCCCGACAAAGCGCTTGACATTGATCTCTTTTTCATTTTATCACACTTACTTTCGATTGAAAAGTATTTATTTCTCCGCTTGCCATCAGGGAACACGTCGGGTATAATAGAGATAGATTTCATAAGGAGATATGCTGACTATGAACGTGCAGAAGCTGTTTTGCGGCGTCGGCGGCGACGTCAACCGCATTCCCTCCATCGTGATCGCGCCGGATGGCACGGTCTACGCCTTTGCCAACAACCGCATCGGCGGCTCGGCCGACAATTCCGCCGAGACCGAAGTGCTCGTCTCGGTCAAGCGTCCGGGCAGAGAATTTTCCTCCCCGCGTGTGATCGCCGCGAGAAAAGACTGGTCCTATATGATCGGCAGCGCCGTGTGTGACGACGCGACCGGCAAGGTCATGTGCTTTTTCAAGAAGATCGCCGTTGTCCAGCACGAATTCGTCAAATCGCTCACCGCCGAGGAACGCGACCGCCTTGCCCGCATCAAAGAGGAGCGCGACGGCGACCTTGAGGGCGATTACGTCATCGAGACCCTCGACGGAGAAGTTTTCACCGAACGGCGCATCACTATCGAACCCTGCCCGGAGGCCGGATCCGGCTTCGTTCTCGGCCGCGCCGGATATTCCCACGGAAGCGGCGCGGGCATTACGGTTCATAAAGGCCGCTATAAAGGCCGCCTCGTCGTCCCCGCCAGAATGTCCTTACATGAAACCAAAACGTGGGAAGATCTGATGACCGGCTCGACCAACACCACCATTTACAGCGACGACCACGGCGAGACGTGGAAGACCGGCGGCATTGTGGAAGCAGGCACAGGCGAAGGCACCCTTTGTGAGCGAAATGACGGCAGTATCTATTATAATTCCCGCGCCTATTTTAATGACGGCTTCCGGAGAAGCGCCCTGAGCCTTGACGGCGGCGAGACTTTCGTCTCTCAGCACGTCCAGCGTGACCTCATTGAGCCCTGCTGCAACGCGGCGGTCGTCCGCGGCAGTTACAGAGGAAAGCCCGTCCTCTTCTTCTCCAACCCGGCGAGTACCGATACCCGCATCGACATGACCGTCTATTATAGCTTTGATGACGGTGCGAGCTGGACGCGCGGCATCACCATCGACCACCGGCCCGCATCCTATTCCTGCATGTGTTTTGACGAAAAAAACGGCGTTCTGTTCCTTTTATACGAATGCGGTGAAACCGACTGCGTCGCCGAGATCGACGTTGCGGAACTGACGCCCGAAGAGATCATTCATGAAACCAAGGAGGAAAAACCCATGTTATCGCTCAAATTCATCGCGGCCGGACGTGACTACGCCTACTTCGGCCACCACGTCGCCTCCCCCTATCTCCGCAAGAGCTTCACCGTGAAGGAAGGCCTCAAGACCGCCTCGGTCACTGTGACCGGCCTCGGCTTCTACGAGATCTTCATCAACGGTGAACGCATCACCAAGGGTGCACTGGCCCCCTACATCAATAACCCCGACGACCTGATCTACTACGATACCTATGACCTCGTGCCGTATCTGAAAGAGGGTGAAAACGTCCTCGGTTTCCAGCTCGGCAACGGCTTTATCAACTGCTTCGGCGGCAAGATCTGGGATTTCGACGTTCCCGAACAGGCCCGCTTCCGCGGCGCGCCTCGCCTCGCGCTCGACTGTGTGCTTGCCTACACCAACTCCGTTGAGGAATTTGAAGCCGATGAGACCTTCCTCACCCATCCTTCCCCGCTGCTTCTTGATGACGTCCGCTGCGGCGAGATCTACGACGCACGCCTCGAGCTCCCCGGCTGGAACCACCCGGGCTACGACGCCTCCGGCTGGACGCCCGCCATTTCCGTCGAAACTCCGCGCGGCGAAGCCCGCATCTGTGAGGCCGATCCCATTCTGGTGACACGCGAACTAAAACCGGTCTCCTTCTGGAAGGGCTGCATCTCCAAGTGGCCGGTTCCCCGCGAATCCCTCCCGGTATACCCCATCGATGAAAACGAGGATAAATACGGCTATATCTACGATTTCGGCGTCAACTCCGCCGGAAACGCCCGCCTGAAGATCAAAGGCAAATGCGGTCAGAAGGTCATCATGATCTTCGGCGAGCTTCTGGACGAGGATAATAACCTCGATATGCGCGCGATGAGTTTTGAGCCGCACGCTTATCTCTTCCGCAACACCTACATCCTCAAGGGCGGCGAGGAAGAGATCTTTGTGCCGCGCTTCTCCTATATGGGCTTCCGCTATTGCCTCGTTCTCGGCATCACCGAGGAGCAGGCAACCGAAGATCTCCTCACCTACGAGGTCATGAACTCCGGCTTTGAAAAGATCGGCGATTTCTCCTGCTCGGACGAGATCGTCAACAAGCTCCAGAAGGCCTGCGAGGTCGCCGACCTCGCCAACTTCTACTATTTCCCGACCGACTGCCCGCACCGCGAGAAGAACGGCTGGACGGGCGACGCCAACCTCTCCGCCGAGCAGATGCTCTTGAACTTCGCCCCCGAAAAGAGCTTCCGCGAGTGGATGAGGAGCATCCGCAAGGCCATGAACGACGAGGGCACCATCCCCGGCGTCGTGCCGACCGCAGGCTGGGGCTTTGATTGGGGCAACGGCCCTTCGTGGGACGCCGTGCTCTTCTACCTCCCCTACTACACCTGGCTCTACCGCGGCGAGACCGACATGATGTTCGAAAGCGCCCACGCCATGATGCGCTATCTTGACTATCTGACCTCCAAGCGCGACGACAAGGGGCTTCTGCACATTGGTCTCGGCGACTGGCTCAACGTCGGTCGCTCCAACCCGAAGGCGCCTTTAGAGGTCACCGACACCTTAAAGAGCATGCACATCGCCCACGTGGCTGAGGTCATGTTCGGTGTGATGGAAAAGCCGATGCAGAAGGCCTTTGCCCACGCGCTCTTTGAGGATCTGAAAGCCTCTGCCCGCAAGTATCTCCTCCAAAACGACGGCGTGACCCTTGTCGGCAACAGTCAGACCGGGCAGGCCATGGCGGTCGCCTACGGCCTCTTCGACGGTGCGGAAAACGCCCGCGCGGTCGAAAAGCTGGTCGATATGATCCACAAAAATAACGATAAATTCGACGTCGGCTGCATCGGCATCCGCGTCCTCTTCCACGTCCTCTCCGATTACGGCTACGCCGAGCTTGCCTACAAGCTGATCGTCGGCCCGGATTACCCCTCCTACGGCCATTGGATCGTGAAGGAAAACTGCACCGCTCTCTTCGAGGCCTTCCAGCCCGAGGGACAGGAGCCCAGCTCTAAAAACCATCACTTCTTCGGCGACATCAGCCATTGGTTCTACCGCACCGTTGCGGGCTTGCGTGTCAACCCCTTCGAGCGCGACCCGAACGAGATCGAGATTGCCCCGGAATTCCTCTCCGCACTCTCCTTTGCCCGCGCCGAGCATAAGCTCCCGGCCAGTAAAGTGATCATCAAGTGGCAACGCAAGGGCGAAGAGATCGAACTCACCCTCGCCGTCCCCGCCGATGTCAAAGGTGAGATCCGCCTGCCCGAAGGCTGGTGCTTCGCCTCCGGCAGTCATCTGACCAAAGCCAAAGCCGAAAGCGGCGTTTATACCCTCATCAAAGAATAATTGCCCACAAAGAAAGCCTGCGGCCATAATGACACGGGTGGATAAGGATGTTTTTGGCTTTTGCACAGTAAAATCAGATATAAGAGATATTGACAAATCAGAATTTGCGGAGAATAACAAAGTAATGAAAACGATTTATTTGATCGG
>JAKSPX010000106.1 GCA_024404415.1 Clostridia bacterium
TATGCAATGGCCGAACCGACGCCGCCGCCGATGACGGCCACCTTTTTGAGTCCTTCGGTCTCGGTCATTTTGCCGAGCGGGCCGACAAAGTCGGAAATGCACTCGCCTTCCTTTTTGGCGGCAAGCTTCATGGTGGTGGCGCCGACCGTCTGGAAAATGATGGTGACGGTGCCCTTCTCACGGTCCTCATCCGCAATGGTGAGCGGGATGCGCTCGCCCTCGTCGTCCACGCGCAGGATGATGAACTGCCCTGCCTCGGCCTTGGCGGCGACGCGGGGAGCCTTGATGTCCATGAGGACGACCTGCGGATTCAGTTGTCTGCGTTTGACGATCTCAAACATGGTTTTCAGTCCTTTCCGAATTGATGCGGTAAAATTGCTCCGATGGCCTTAAGACCCTCTAAAAGCGAACGATAATTGACTTCTTCAAATGTGCACCCGGCTTTCGCCGCAAGCGCCGCGGCGACGCCCGCCGCCTGCCCCATGGCCATGCAGGGGGCCTGAACGCGGATGGCCGACTGGGTATCGGCGTCGCAGGAAATGGAGCGGCCCGCAACGGCGGTAAAGCGGCTCTCCGTCGGGAGCATAGCGCGGTAGGAGATCGTCGGAACGCGCTCCGGCTTCAGGATCTCCTGCGAAATGCCGGTCGGCATGTGGCGGTCGACGGGGTAAAAGGCATTCGATACCGCGTCGGGATAGAGATAACCGGAAACGTATTTTTCGCGGGTCATGGTCTCCTTGCCGACGATGCGGCAGGTCTCTCTCACGCCGCATTCATCTGCGACATAGACTGCCTTGAGCTTTTCAAGCCCCGGCTGGCTTTTGAGGAAGGCGATGATGCGCTTCAGAGAGAGGCGCGCCTCGATTTCAAGGCGGCTCTTGGAACGCGAATCGGCGGCCTCGTCCACCAGAATGTGCATGTCGATTTTATAATTGGCGAGGGTGTGCGAGGGGCCTCCGCCGTTGAAATCAAAGTCATAAGGCTTAAGTCTTCCCTCTTCGACAGCCTTGCGGGCGTTCTCGTCGATCAGGCGGGTGTCCAGATCCTCATAGCGATAACCTTCAAGGACGTTTCGAAGCGTTCCGGGCTGTAATTTCTCGCTTCGGACCGTTTCAAAGCCCATCAGAGAGGCGACGTTGGCGTCTCCCGTTGCGTCGATGACGCGGCGCGCCCTGACGGGATAGAGGCCTTCCTTGCCCGTGAGGAGCAGCTCCACGCCGTCCCCCGTCTCCTCGGCCGCAGCGATCATGGTGTGGTAACGCACGTCCACCCCGGCTTCAAGGAGCATCTCATCCATGACCGACGCAAAGAGGAAGCGGTCGATGTCGATCTGCTGTAACCACCACTCGGTCGGCTGGTATTTGACCGGCGGGATATTCGCGCCGCCGAGGGCTTCGGTGCGCTTGATGGCTTCCCAGCAGGGGCCGCCGACGATGCGTTTGCCCCAGGCGTAATATAGGCCGGGATAGTTGACTCCCGCCGCAGTGACCGTTCCGCCCGGGATGCCGTTTTTCTCCACCGGCAAGGTCTTAGCCCCGGTCTTCGCCGATGCAATGGACGCAAAAACACCCGCGGTGCCGCCGCCGATGCAGGCGACATCGCAGGTTTCCGCTTGTCTGAAATCAAATGCCAGGTTTTTCATGTCTTGACCTCGTGATGGGGTTATTCAAAGCGGCTCAGATCCATATCTCCCTCTTTGGTGAGGAAGTATTCCGGCACGCCATCCTGCTCCGGGACGCCGATCACAAAATCGTTGCTGACGCGGAAGCTGGCCGTCGAGGAGACGTCGCTGCCGTAAAGGAGTCTGGCCTCCCGCGTGAGGAGGTCGCCGACCTTTAACTGCGCGCCGGTCTTCGCGTCGTAGCACCGGGCAAGGGTGATATATTCGTTGTCTGCGGCGGAGAAGACGAAGACGGTGACGTTCACCAGTCCCGCCGGGGCCTGCGTTTCAGCGCTGATGCTGCCGCCCGCCGCAAGCGTTTCTTCGGAGTAATTTTCGGGGTTCAGAATGGTCTGATACCAGCTTTGGAGGTCTTCGTTGATCTTTCCCGCCGAGGAAATGCCGGAGACCAGCGGGAGGGCGACTGTCTCCTCGGAGAAGAGGTCCTTCACCTCGGTCTCGGTGAAGGCGACGTCCTTCACACGGAAGGCAAGCTTCCGCAAGGTGACCTCCTCGTCAAAATAGATCCTGGATTCCTCCGGGTCGACGTCCATGGAGTCGATCAGGTCGGAAAGGCTGATGGAGAACCACGTTTCCTCGCCGCCGCGGATAAAGGGGTTGTCGGTCGTGAGGCCGACCACAAGGCCGGTGCCCGAAAGGCAGTATACATCGTAATCCTCGGGGAAGCCGTTGATCGGCTTGGCGAAGCGATAGCCGACCTCCTGCCCCACCTTGTTCATGTATCCGGCGAGAAGCGAAATATAATCCACGTCGTCAAAGAAGAGTGACGGGAGCGAAATGACCTTACCCGTGCGGAGGTCAAAATTCATCAAAAGCCGCCCCTCGTCCACCGTCTCGTCGGCGAGGTGATCGCCCTCGGCGTCGGAGACGTTATAGATGTGAAGATAGAGGATGTTGATGCTCAGAACGTGGCCGAAAACCGTCACGTCGGCGGCAGAATAGTTGGTGGGCTCCACCTTGGCGGCGTCCTCCACCGTCGAAAGAAGCTCTTCGGATTTCGCTTCGTCCACCCACGAGACGTCGTTCCGGAGCGCTAACTGCGCATCCGTCACCGCAGAATTGATGTTGGCCATCATGTCCGCGTCCTTCAGGTGGGTCAACTTGACCCCGTAGGCCGTGCGCCTGACGCCCTCGACTGTTTTGTCGTACTCGGTCGTATCATAGTACCCTTCGGGCACAAGGTAGGCGTAAGGCACCTTGGAGGAGGTGCGTTTTCCCTCTCCTCTGGCAGAAATATCGAGGTGCGCCCATTCGTAATTTCCCGCGGCGTATTCCTCAATGACCGTGGAGGTATTGACGGGATCCTCGGTTGTATGATCCTTCCCTGCGCTTCCGCAGGAGGTAAAAAGCGCCGTCACCGTGAAAGCTGCTGCTGCCACGGCCGCGATGCGTCTATTCCATTGCATATCTATATCAAACTGCTTTCACATTTTGGGAAGCAGTGTTACCCCTTATTCATTTTCGGCGCAGTAATTTCACACGTCAGAGGCTGCGCCTCCTCTGCCGGGTTTGAAGCTCCTTACTTATAGATGTCTGAAAGGGTACGCGGGCGAACGTGCGCACCGACGCTGGCCACCATGCCGATGGAAATAAACATGGTGAGCACCGATGATCCGCCGTTGCTGAAGAAGGGCAGCGTCAGTCCGATGACCGGAACGACGCCCATGCACATCCCGATGTTCAAAAAAGTCTGGAAGGCCAGCATGGTCGCGACACCCACCGTGAGGAGGTACGAGAAGCGGTCATGCCGCACCTTCGCCGCCACGATGTAGCAGATAACGATGATGGCCAGAAGCAACCCTACCGCCACCGCCGCGCCGATGTAGCCCATTTCCTCGCAGATGACAGAGAAAATGAAGTCGGTGTGTTTGGCCGGGAGGTTGCCGGGTTTGGAAAACTGCGTGACCGCGCCGTTTCCGTAGCCCATGCCGGTCAGGCCGCCGTTGCCGATGGCGATCTTGGAAATGTAGGCATGATAGCCCTTTCCATCCAGATCGAGCGTCGGGTCAAGAACGACCAGAATGCGCATTTTCTGATAGTAGTCGAGCAGGTAATTCCAGAGTAACGGCGTGGCAAGCACCAGCGCACCGGCCCCGAAGGCCAGGTAGCGCAGCTTGACGCCCGCGGCAAACATCATGGCGACGAACAGGATGATGTAGGTCAGAAGCATGCCGTCGTCCTTGGAGAAGACCAGTGCCGCCGCATAGATACCGAAGTGGATGGTGGCCATGAGGACACCCTTGAAGCGCGTGATGTCCTCCCCGATGATGTCGAGCTGCTTGGAAAGGGTGATGATCATGAAGATCTTCACCACCTCGCCGGGCTGGAAGCCGATGTCCAGCGGCCCGATGTGAATAGCGACCCAGCCCGCGTTGCCGCCCGCCGTGCGCCCGAAGACCAGAACCGAGAGCAATACGGCGACGCCGAGCGCCATGACAATTTTCCAGAAGACCGCCAGATGCGAAATGTCGAACATGGCAATGAAGAAATACGCCGTTATGCCGAGCACAATGCCGATGATCTGCACCGTAAGGGACGTCACGCCGGTGCTGGCGATCATCAGGCAGCCATAGACCGAGCAGAGCACGGCAAAGAGCAGCAGAGGCCAGTTGACGCTGATGAAATAATTCCTCAAAGCAGCCGCCGCGGAGATCAGCTTGCCGAAGACGGCGCCCGATGAATGCTTGCCGCCTTTCATGTTCTTCATTTCGCGGATGGAGGGAAGCGAGAAAGAGGAATCGCGCTCATCTGCGTCGTGCTTCATATGGGCGGGAGCCGTGTGCTTGCCGCTCGTACCCAATATTTTATTCAGATTAAAACGCCTGTTTCCTGCCTTCACGTCGGTCTCCTTCGCCGGGTAAAATCATGACCGGGCATACCTCGCCCATCCTACATAGTGTATCATAAATAAAAGAAAAAGTGAAGCACAAAAACACATTCTGCTCCACTTTTTTTCTCATGAATATAGGCCGAAAAGAAAGGCGCGCTTCTTCGGGAAATGCTCCTTTGAAGAAGCCTTTATAGCGGGGACCGCCTCGCGGAATTCGACCGTCACACGCGCCGGGGAGGAGACCCTACCGAGCTTATCCACCGCCGCATAGCGGAAGACGTCCTTCCCCGTTTCCCCGTCATAAGGGTAATAGCGCCACCCGCCGCCTTCCGCCTCGACCCTCCCCTTCTGCGGCGCGGAAAGGAGGATATAGGCGGTTTCCCCGTAAGGCGAGTGACCTTCAAAGCTCCCGGAGGCAATTTCACCCCCGTAAACGAAGGCTTTCACCGGCCTAACCTCCGGGAGATTCCCGACGGTACTTTCGTAGCGAAGCTCGACTTTCACCTCTTCCCCACCACCTTCCTCTTCGGAAAGCCAGAAATGCACCGTCGTTTCAAATTCCCCGTCCGCAAGCGGGATGAGGGTGATCTCCTCGTTTCCCCGGAGCATCCTTGCCTCACCCGCCGGAAGCGGTACCCCGTCGATCCGCACCTCGATCATTCCATCCCCCGGGAAGAGGAAGATGCCGTCCGTCTTTTCCGTTATGTGCAATTCCTCATCGGAAAGAGTATACCGATTTCCCGCCGGGAGCGGCGCATCCACACCGTTTGCCGGGAAGGAAAGCACGATCAGAAGCAATAATAACGTCAAAAAATAAACTCTCTTCACCAAAGCTGCTTTTTCCTTTCTTTTATTCGACGCTATTTTGCCTTTCTTTCGCTTTTCGATACCCCGCCTGCCCCGTTTTTCATCAAATGCTTGCTTTTGAGAGAGCAATAGAATATAATAATAAAAAAGACGCCCGCGTGGGGCGTCAGGCGCTCAGTATTACTTCAGATGCAGCAAAAGTTCCTTTTGCTCATCATTCAGAGCTTCGAGCGGCACGATGAGAAGGTTGCCGTTTTCGAAGTGCAAAAGAAGGATGCTCTTATAGGTATCGGCCGACGTGATCTCCTCCCGGAGGAAATCGCGGGAGGCGACGTTTTCTTCCTCGCCGGATTCCACGTGGATACTGTCCTCGGTGAGGCGGAGCGTCTGTTCGCGGAACATGTTCTCGCCCTCGGTCTTGATGGCGTTGATGACGGCCATCCTGGAGCCGCCGCGCGCGATGGCCGGGAATAACAGAGCGATGATGACCGCGCCGCTGACGCTTGCGACAGCCGTTGTGATCCACTCGGTGCTTTTCGTGGCAAAGATCATCACAGCGCCGATCACAAGCACCAGAAGCCCCGCGAGAAGCCCTTGTTCTCTGACCCTTTTCCGATGCTCCGGCGTCTCGGTGAGATAAAGAATATAGTCGGTGAAGTTTTCGGCGTTCAGCCTGTATGTCAGTTTCATTTTTTACA
>JAKSPX010000107.1 GCA_024404415.1 Clostridia bacterium
TCCGCAGACTGGTCTGTACCCACGGCCAACGCTGCGGCGCTGGCTCGGAATGACAGGGTCTTGTGAGTTTTTTTACAGCCCCGTTTTTTTATTCTATTCAGCGTTTGTGGTTTTCAAACCACTTGGTGATCTCATCCAGTCGGCGGATGCGGTGAAGCGGCTTGCCGCTTCTGGAAAGCTCGTGATTCTCGCCCTTGAAGAGCACCATCTTGGACTCTACGCCGTGGGCGATGAGAGCTGTGTACATCTGGTAGCCCTGGTCGATGGGGCAGCGGTAATCCTCAAAGGAGTGGATGAAGAGGGTCGGGGTCTTGACCTTGTCCGCATAGCGAAGCGGGCTGTGCCACCAGAGCTTTTCGGGATCGCCCCACGGGTCGGCGGCGTTCTGATCCTTCGCGAATTCGACACCGATATCCGAAACGCCGTAGAAGGAGAACCAGTTGGAGATGGAGCGCTGGCTCGCGCAGGCGGCGAAGCGATCGGTGTGGCCGATGATCCAGTTGGTCATGAAGCCGCCGTAGCTGCCGCCGGTCTCAAAGACGTTCTTTTCGTCCATATCGGGGTAGGCTTTCAGCGCTTCGTCGCAGAAGGCCATGAGGTCCTCGTAGTCCACCGTGCCGTATTTGCCGCGGATGTCGGCGAAGGCGTTGCGGCCGTCCGAGCCGGTGGGGTTGCAGTAGATGACGAAGTAGCCGAGGCTGGTCCAGTACTGCATCTCGTGGTAGAAGACCGGGCCGTAGACCGTCTTGGGGCCGCCGTGGATATCAAAGACGACCGGGTATTTTTTGCCCTCTTCGTAGTCGATGGGCTTTAAGACAAAGCCATGCACCTCGTGGCCGTCAGTCACGAAATTCAATTTTTCGGGGGAGGCGATATATTTCCCGGCAAGCGCCTTTTCGTTGACCCTGGTATACTGGGTGCCTTTTTCGTCGTAGATCTCCTGCGCCTTCATGTTCCAGAGCGCAATGAGGCGGAGCTTGTCGCCCGCAACGTCAAAGGAGTCCACCGAACCTTCGACGTCCGTCACCTTCGTGATCTCGCCGTCTTCCAGCTTATAGAGGTCGGCGGAATCGAAAATCGTGGAGATGAAATAGACGGTATCGCCGATGACCTTGAGCGAGCGTCCGCCGCCGTAGCGCACGTCGCTTCCGACGCTGGAGCCGATGGCTTCGCCGTAGGTCTTGTAGAGCGTGATCTTTTCGTCCTCGTAGGAGAGCTTATAGAAATCGGCGTCGGTATTGAGCCCGTGCGAACGGTCGGAAGCCATAAGGAGCAGGAAGCTTTCGGCACATTCGAAGCCCTGCACGCTGAAATGAGCGTTGTTTTCGGCGACGCAGGTGATCTTCTTATCGGCAAGCGCCATTTTGTAAAGACCGATACCCTCCTCCATCGAAAGAAGCGGCTTACATTCGCTCCCGAAGAACCAGACCGTGGACTTATCCGGGCTCAGCTTGACGTCCGAGACGGCGAAGTTCTTTTCGGTGAGCATGGCGGCCTTTTTCTTTTTGGCGTCAAAATAGTAAAGAGCCGTGTAGGCGCTCTTGGTCACGCCGCCGCCGTTCCACCACCACGGCACCTGATCGACCACCTCGTAGTCCTCGTTCTCTTTCATTTCCTTTAAGTAAGCCGCCGTGCGCTTGGGATCGGCCTTATAAAGATCCTCCCAGCCGGGGAAGGTCGTGGCGGCGACGATGAAGTTGCCGTCCGGGAGCGGCAGGAGCTTTTCCACCGGGAGCGGGAAGCGGAAGGCGAGCGTCGCCTCGCCGCCGGAAAGCGAGATCTGATAGAACTTGGTCTCAATGGTCGGCTCTTTTTTGCCTTCGCGGTCGCCCGGGAAGAGGATGGTGTCCTCGTCGAGGAACTGGAATCCGCGCTCTTTGCCGCCAGAAGTGATGCGGCGGAGCTTTTTGCCCTTCAATTCGTAAATATCCGCCGTATATTTGTTTTCATGCTTGTCGGCGTGGCTCATCACAAAGCAGAAATGCTTTCCCGCGGGAGAGAAGGTCGGAGAAGATAAAAAGGCGAGGTTGGAAAATTCGTCCAGTGTGATCTTTTTCATCTTGTATATCCCTTTCGTTATATTTCATTGTGTTATGGACAGTATAGCACATTTCATAGAAAATGGGTATAGCGGGAAGGAAAAAAGTCGTTTTCTCTGCACCTTGCCAAGCGGGGCAGTTTCTGTTATACTGAGAAAAGTTTTTGAAGAAAGACAGGAAACGCCCTTGAAAAAGAAACGTACATTTTTTAGCGAGGCCGCCTATTTCGTCGGCCTGTTCCTGATCGCCGCCGGCGTGGTGCTTTATGACAAGGCCGATTTCGGCATGTCCATGATCGTCGCTCCGGCTTACCTCCTCTACCGCTGGCTGAGCCCCACATGGAGCTTTTTCACCTTCGGCATGGCGGAATACGTGTTTCAGGCCTTCCTGATCCTCGTCATGGCGCTCGTTCTGCGCCGGTTCCGCGTAAGCTACATTCTTTCGTTTGCCACCGCCGTCTTCTACGGTTTTCTTTTGGACGGGCTGATGCTCCTCGGCGTCTACATTCCCGCCGCTTTCCTCTGGCAGAGGATCCTTCTTTTCGCCATCGGCATCCTCCTCTCCGCCACGGGCGTGGCCATGATGTTCCACACCTACCTCTCCCCGGAGGCTTACGAGCTCTTCGTCATGGAGGTCTCGGGAGCTTTCCATATTCCGCTCTCCAAATTCAAGACGGCCTACGACATCATCAGCTGCCTTGTCGGCCTCATCATGAGCTTCCTCATCTTCGGTTTCGGGAAGTTTGTCGGCGTCAACTGGGGCACGGTGGTCTGCGCCGTTGTCAACGGGTTCCTGATCGGCAGGTTCTCCGCTCTCTATGAAAAGCACCTCCACTTCCGCGACGCGCTTCCCTGGAGACATTTCTTCACCGGTGACGACCGGGTGGAGTGAAACGCCATGTTTGAAAGCTGCCTCATTGACCTGCATCTGCACCTTGACGGCTCGCTTTCCCCGCGGATCGCGCGGGCGCTTGCGGATATGCAGGGAATAAAGATCCCCGAGGATGAAAAGGCGCTTGAAAGCCTTCTCACCGTCTCAGAAAACTGCCGCGACCTCAACGAATACCTTGAGAAATTCGCTTTCCCCTGCTCACTTCTCCAGACGCCCGAGGCCCTTGAAATGGCGGTGGAAATGCTGGAGGAAGAGCTCTCCGACGAGGGCTTGCAGTATGCCGAGATCCGTTTCGCGCCGCAGAAGCACACCAAAAAGGGCATGACGCAGACTGACGCGGTCGAAGCGGCGCTCAAAGGCCGCGGGAAGCACCGCGTCAAGACCAATTTCATCCTCTGCCTCATGCGCGGAGAGGATAACCGCGCGGAGAATTTTGAAACGGTCGAAGTTGCCGCCGCTTTCCTCGGGAAAGGTGTGGTCGCCCTCGACCTTGCGGGCGCGGAGGCGCTTTATAAGACTGCCTCTTTCGGTGAATGCTTTGCCCGTGCAAGGGAAAAAGGCATCCCCTTCACCATCCACGCAGGAGAAGCCGACGGGCCGGGAAGCATCCGGGACGCGCTTTCCTTCGGCGCTTCGCGCATCGGCCACGGTGTGAGGGCTTATGAGGATCCTTCTCTCATGAAGCTTCTCGCCGAAAAACGCATCCCCTTGGAGCTCTGCCCATCCAGCAACCTCCAGACCGCCCTCTTCCCGGACATCTCCCGTTACCCGCTCCCCGCATTTTTATCCTCCGGCATTCCCGTGACGGTCAACACCGATAACCGCGCCGTCTCCGGAACGACGGTCGCGCGCGAGCTTTCGCTTCTGAAAGACGCTTTTTCGCTTTCGGGAGAAGACGTCCGCCTGCTCCTTGAAAACGCCGCCCGCGCCTCCTTTGCCGCAGAGGAGGAAAAAGTAAGCATGATCGAAAATATCCGAAAACAGACAAAATAAAACAAGGGAGGCTGCTGCCTCCCTTGTTTTATTTTAGTTTAATTTCTCGAACATTTCTCCGCGTCGATGGCCAGGACGAACATCAGGGCGTAAAGCGCGTTCCAATCGTCATAAACCTCGATGGAATAGGTGTCGGTCCACTTAAAAAGCTCCTTGGAGACCACCGCGGCGATATTGCCCGCGGCGTCCAGAATGCGGTAATCCCACTCCATGAAGTCGCCCTCGATGTGCCAGCCGTTGAAATCCATGTCGTAGCGCGGGCGGAAGAAGGTGAATTCCTTTTTCAGACTGCCGATCAGCCGCTCGCCCTCGTAAAGCTCAAAGGTCGGGAGCCAGCGGAAGACCCTTTCGCGCACGGTGCCGCGTTCGCAGTCGTAAGCGTCGAAGATTTTAAGGCAATGCCCCCACGCGAGCTGGCCGCGGACGGTATAGAGCGTGTTGCCGCCCTCGTCAAAGATATCGTAGCTGTCAAGCCAGGAGAAAAAGCGCTGCTTAAAAAGCATTTTCATGATTTTCCCTTTCCTTTCACATACCTTGACGAAGGATCCGTCGGTTAGTTCCCGGGATCAGTCAAAAATCTTTCTGAGCGTGATCTCCTCGCCCTTTTTGAGGAACATGCTGTTTTCATTCACGCGGTAAGGCACGTCCAGCAAGAGCGCCGGGAGCGTCACTTCCGCGCGGACGGTCACGGTGGTCTCATCCTCGCAGACGATCACCGCGTCCCCATCCTCAACGGCCATGTCGCCCCATCTATAAGGCAGGCAGAAGGCGCGGTGTTGCCGGCCGTCGTCGGTCACGAGGTCCGCGGTCCAGACGGGCTTCTCATCCAGGGCTTCGGGTTTGAAACGGAAGGTGTTTGCCGCATTCCCTGCATCCTTGGTGAAGAAGCTTTCGTAAACCGTCTCCTCCTCGCCCGAGAGGATATCATACCGGTAAAGGCGCACCTTCCCGGTCTTCCGGCTGTCAGAGGCATTGGAAAGGTAAAGGGCGACCTCCTCCCCCTCCTTAGCCACCGAGGCGATCATCGGAGAGGCGGCGCGCTTGAAGGCGTAGAAGCCCGGCTTGGGAGCGGTGTAATAATCCACCATCGACCAGCCGGTCGCGGCGGGCCAGCAATCGTCAAACATCCAGTAGATGATGCCAGAGGAGAACCACATATTCCGCCGGAAAAGCTCCAGCGAGAGGCGGATCCACTCGACCTGGAGGTAGTGGAGCTTCTTTAGGCGGTCATGCCCGTCTTTGAAGCTTCCGAACATCCCCTCGGCCATGCGCTCGGCGTAGCCGTAAAGCGTGATCGCTCCGAGACCGGGGTTATTCTTGGTGTGGTATTCCGAGACCGAGGTATCTTCGCCGAAAACGTCCTCATCGGTCATGAATTTCCTTAAAGAGGAGAGATAGGGCATGCCGAGGGCGGGCTGTTCGGCCGTGAAGCGGGCAAGATAGCGGGCGAAATAGCTCTGATAATCCGCAAAATTGCCCTCTCTGACCCATGCAAAGAAGTTCCCCAGGAACTGGGTGTTGTGGGTGGTGCCCTTCACGGCGGAGGCATAGGGCTTGCCGCCGTAGGGGCTGGAGGGAAGGAAGCGCCTCGCGGGGTCCAGCTTCCGCAAGACCGGGCCGATGGCCTCGAGCGCCGCGCGGCGGCCGTTGTAGGAGGGCATATTTTCGTCACCGTTGACGGCGTTTTCGTTGTCGCCCGACCACCAGACCAGTGACGGGTGGTTTCTGAGAAGATAGGCGCCCTCCTCGGCCTCGCGCTTTAATTTTTCGATGAAGGCGTCGTCCTCCTCGGGGTAATCGCCGCAGGCCATGAGGAAGTCCTGCGTAACGAGGATCCCCTCCCGGTCGCAGGCCGCGTAAAAGGCCTCGTGCTCGAAAATGCCGCCGCCCCACACGCGGAGCATGTTGAGGTTGCCCTCGCGCGCAAGCTTCACAAGCTTTTCGATTTTCCCATCCGCTTCG
>JAKSPX010000108.1 GCA_024404415.1 Clostridia bacterium
CCTGAGGCAGGGACCGTCGGGACGGAAGCTCGCGGGCTTGAAATCAAAGCCGAAGGACTCCCTCCGGCGGTAGAGGTAGACGATGGAGAAGAGGAAGCTCACGCCCTGACCGATGACGGTGGCGAGCGCCGCGCCAAAGACCTCCATGCCGAGGCAGCAGACGAAGATGACGTCCAATATGGTATTGAGGATGGCGGCGATGGCCACGAAGACGAAGGGGCGGCGGCTGTCGCCCATGCCGCGCAGGATGGCGCTGACGATGTTGTAGCCGTAAATGAAGACCAGACCGACGATGCAGGTCACGGTGTAGTCCATGGTGTAGTCAAAGGATTCCGCGGGGGTGTTGAGCCAACCGAGTATGGGGGTGCGGATGGCATAACAGATGACGGAAATGGCGATTGACACCGAAAGCAGGAAAGAGAACATGGTGCCGATGGTACGCTTCACGCTTTCGCGGTCGCCCGCGCCGACGTCGCGCGCGATGATGACCTGCCCGGCGGAGGAGAAGCCCATCGCCACGAAGGTCAGAAGGTGGAGGATGTCGCCGCCGATGGAGACCGCCGACATGCCGCTGCCGCCGATGAACTGCCCGACGACGATCATGTCGACCAGATTGTAGACCGCCTGTAAAGCGTTGGAGACGAAAAGGGGCAGGGCGAAGCGCAGAAGAAGCTTTGCCACGCTGCCGGAGGTGAGGTCGGTCACCATGCTTTCGGATTTTTTGGCCATGAGAAGATACCGTCCGTTTCATTTGATAACTTTGCTATTTTAGCACAAAACGGACGCGGAAGCAAGAGGAATGAAGAGTTAGGAGGGAGGAGTTAGGAGTGTAACGCGATTGCGCAGAAAGCGATTTAGCTGATAGCGATTTAGCAATTTAGCACCATCCCGGAAGGCTCCCTCCTTGAGGGAGCTGGCAAGCGTTGCGAGACTGAAGGAGTTAATGCCTGCGGCAAGCAGAGTTTACCCTATACCGCAGCATTCTCAATACTCCTTCCGTCAATTTGCGTAGCAAATTGCCACCTTCCTCAAGGAGGGAGGATAAGCGCGCAATCGTGTAAAAGCGTAATCGCGCTTCTGAAAACTGAATACTGAAAACTGAAAACTCCTCACGCGTGCCGTCGCTTGACAAAAACGGCCGTATCTGCTATGATTTTTCCAAAACAGAGGAAGGAGAGAGGATTTTGTACCGTCTTTTCATAGTGGAGGATGACGCGGGCATCGCGTCGGGCGTAAAAATGCTCGCGGAATCGTGGGAACTTGCGGTGTCGGTCTGCGCCGATTTTCGGAACGTCGTCGCGGAATTCGAGGCCGCCGCTCCGCAGATCGTGCTTCTGGACATCGGGCTTCCCTTCTTCGACGGCTACCACTGGTGCCGGGAGATCCGCAGGCGCTCCAACGTGCCCATCATCTTCATCTCCTCCGCCTCCGACAATATGAACATCATCATGGCCATGAACATGGGCGCGGACGATTTCATCGCCAAGCCCTTCGACGGGAGCGTCCTGATGGCCGAGGTGCACGCGCTTTTCAGGCGCACGTATGATGTTGCGGCCACCGCCCCGGACGTATCCCACCGCGGGGCCATCCTGCAGACAGCGGACAGCGTCCTTCTTTACGGGGACGAGCGGATCGAGCTTTCCAAAAACGAATTCCGCATCCTCTCCTGCCTTCTGGAAAACAAGGGCAGGGTGGTCAGCCGCGAAAAGCTGATGGAAAGGCTCTGGGCCACCGATAGCTTCGTGGACGAAAATACGCTCACGGTGAACGTCAACCGCCTCCGGAAAAAGCTCGACGCGGCGGGGCTTTCGGGCTTCATCGCCACCCGCTTCGGCATGGGCTACGTGGTGGAATGACATGAAGGAAAGCCCGTTTTTCTTCCGGTGGCTGAAAGGCAAAGCGCCTCTTTTCGGCGCCTTCCTGCTCTTTTCCGCCATCCTCCTCGGCTCCTTTGCGCTTTATCATCTGCCGCTCCGGGCGGTGATATACCCGCTTTTTCTCTGCCTTCTGACAGGGTGTATCCTTCTGATCCCCGATTACCTCAAAAAGCGATCGCTCCATCAGACGTTACGCAGAATGGAAGGCTTCACCTCCGAAATGCTCGAAAGCCTCCCGGAGGCTCTTTCAAGCGAAGGGGAGGATTATCAGGCCATCGTCAGGGGCCTCACACGCGAGGCCGCTTCCTTCCGCGCATCCGAGGACGCGAAATACAAGGACATGGTGGAATACTACACCCTCTGGGCGCATCAGATCAAAACGCCCATCGCCTCCATGAAACTGAGCCTCGAATCGGAGGATTCCGCCTTTTCCCGCTCCCTTTCCCGCGACCTTTTCCGCATTGAACAGTATGTCGGCATGGTCCTGACCTTCCTGCGCCTCGACGCAGGCTCCGGCGACTACGTCTTCCGGGAATACGATGCGGACGAGATCGTGCGCGGCGCGGTGAGGAAGTACGCCCCGGATTTCATCGCCAAGAAGCTGAAGCTCACCTATGAAGAACTGGATTTCCGCGCCGTGACCGGCGAATAGTGGCTCTCCTTCATCGTCGAGCAGGTCATCGGCAACGCCTTGAAATACACCAGGACGGGAGGCATACGGATCTTTTCGCCGGAAAAGAAGGTCATTGCCATCGAAGACACCGGCATCGGCATCGCCCCGGAGGATCTGCCGCGCGTCTTTGAAAAAGGCTTCACGGGCAAAAACGGCCGCGTGGAAAAAAGCGCGAGCGGCATCGGGCTTTATCTCTGCCGCCGCGTCGCCGATAAGCTCGGAGCGAAAATGCGCATCACCTCATCCCCGGGCGAGGGCACCACGGTCTTTATCGACCTCGGCGAGGCGGAAACCATCCGGGAATGAAGAAAATCTTTCACGAATGTAAGTTTTGAAGCGGGAATTGTAAGCCAATGCAATGGCGAACATTTCCCGCTTCGTGTATACTGTGGGTGTAAAGGAGGGAACGGATGATGAAAAAGAAAAAACCGCTCATCCTCACCACGCTTTCGTGGGCCGGAAGGATCCTTCGGGGACTGCTGCTTTTCCCGATCCTTCTCGCCATTGCCCTCGCGCTTTATCTCACGCGGGAGAAAGGAACACACAAATGAGCATTCTGGAAGTCAGAAACATCAAAAAGATCTACTCCACCCGCCTCGGAGGCGACAAGGTGGAGGCTTTGAAGGACGTCAATTTCACGGTGGAGGAGGGGGAGTTCGTCGCCATTATGGGCGAATCCGGCTCCGGCAAGACGACGCTTCTCAATATCCTTGCTTCTCTCGATAAGCCGACGGCGGGGAGCGTCCTCCTCGACGGAAGGGAGCTTGCGACGCTCAAGGAAAGCGCCGTCGCGGCTTTCCGACGGAACAACCTCGGCTTCGTCTTTCAGGAATTCAATTTACTCGATACCTTCACGCTGGAGGACAACATCTATCTGCCCCTGGTGCTTGCGGGCATGAGCCATAAGGAGATGTCCGCGCGCCTCGGCCCGGTGGCCGCCAAGCTCGGCATCACCGACCTTCTCAAGAAGTACCCCTACGAGGTCTCGGGCGGACAGAAACAGCGCGCCGCCGTCGCCCGCGCCATCATCACCGGGCCCCGCCTCATCCTGGCCGACGAGCCGACCGGCGCGCTGGATTCCCGCGCCACCGACGAGCTGCTCCGACTCTTCGGCGACGTCAACCGCACGGGCCAGACCATCCTCATGGTCACCCACTCGGTCAAGGCGGCGAGCTTTGCCTCCCGCGTGCTCTTCATCAAGGACGGCGAGGTCTTCCACCAGCTCTACCGCGGCGACGACACGTCGGAGGAGCTTTATCAGAAGATCTCCGACACCTTGACCATGCTGATGGCGGGGGGCAGAAACGAATGAAACTCACCCTCTTTCCGCGCCTCGCGTGGCTCGGCATCGTGAAAAACCGGCGGCTCTACGTCCCGTATATCCTCACCTGCGCGGGTATGGTGATGATGTTTTTCATCATCCAGTCGCTTTCCTATTCGCCGAGTCTCGACGCGATCCCGCACACCGGCGACATCCGCACGGTCCTCGGCCTCGGGAAATTCGTCGTCGCCGTCTTCGCCCTGCTCTTCTTATTCTACACCAATTCCTTCCTCATCCGCCGCCGCAAGAAGGAATTCGGTCTTTATAACATCCTCGGCATGGATAAAGGCGGCATCTGCCGTGTCCTCTTCTGGGAAAGCCTCTTCTCGGCTGTGATCAGCCTCGCCGCGGGCGTGCTTTTCGGCATCGCCCTTTCCAAGCTCGCCGAGCTGGGGTTGATGAACGCCATCCACGGCGCTATCGACAGCAAGTTCCACGTCTCGGGAAAGGCGGTCGGCATGACCTTCGGGCTTTACGGCGCGATCTTCCTCCTTTTGCTTCTCCGCACCGTCTTTGACGTGGCGCGCTTCCGCCCGGCGGAACTCCTGAAAAGTGAGAACATCGGCGAAAAGCCGCCGAAGGCCAACTGGCTTCTGGCGCTCCTCGGCGCGGGTATCCTCGCCGCGGCCTATTACCTCGCCGTCACCATCAAAAGTCCGCTCACGGCGCTGGTGCTCTTCTTCGTCGCGGTCATCATGGTCATCCTGGCGACCTATCTGCTCTTCATTGCAGGCTCGGTGACCTTCTGCCGCCTTCTCCAGAAGAACAAGCGCTATTACTATAAGAAGAATCACTTCGTTTCGGTCTCCTCCATGGTCTACCGTATGCGGCGCAACGGCGCGGGCCTTGCCTCCATCTGCATCCTCTCCACCATGGTGCTGGTCATGGTCTCCTCGACCGCAAGCCTCTATTTCGGCATGGAAGACACCATCCGCGCCCGCTTCCCCAGAGAAAACGAGATGCTCATCCACGTGGATTCCCTCGATAAGCTGATGGACGGCACGCCCGCCCTGGTAAAGGAATGCTACGAGGAGGTCTTCACCGCTCACGGTGTGACGCCCGCAAATGAACGGGAAAACGTCTATGCCACCATCGCGGGGCTTCAGAAAGGGAATGCTTTCTCACCCGACGCCGCCGGGGAACAGTTCAACGCCATCCAGTCCTATGACAACATCCGTGTCCTCTATTTCTTCACGCTCGAGGACTATAACGAGGCCATGGGCACCTCACTTTCCCTCGGGGAAGAGGAAGCCCTGATCGCCGAGATCCGCTGCACCTATGACGAAAGCACGCTCTCCATCGGAGGGGTAACGCTTGATGTGATCGGCAAGACGGAGCTTCTCCCGGTTGGGCAGGCCAATTCCGAGATCCTTCCCGCCATAGAGATCATCATCCCCTCCTACGAATCGATCCGGACGCTATCCGCTGTCACCTATGAATCAAGCGATGAGCCGATGCTCGAAATGTGCTGCTATTATGGCTACGACCTCCCGGAGACCGACGCAGAGGAAACTGCCGCCGTCTTCCGCGAGGGGAAGGAAAAAGTCCTCACACGAAAGGAATTCCAGTTTAAGGACGGCAGCGCGGCCTATTCCGCCGGGTGCCTTGCCGCAGAGAAGGATGATTTCTTCACCACCTTCGGCGGGCTTTTCTTCCTCGGCATCCTCCTTTCCATCCTCTTCATCTTCGCCGCCGCCATGATCATCTACTATAAGCAGGTGTCCGAAGGCTACGAGGATCAGGCGCGCTTCGCTATCATGCAGAAGGTGGGCATGTCACACGAGGACATCAAAAGGAGCATCAATGCCCAGATCCTCATGGTCTTCTTCGCGCCGCTGGCCTTCGCGGGACTGCACCTCTCCTTTGCCTTCCCGCTGATCTGGAAGATCCTGCGCCTTTTCAATATGCAGAATCTTGGCTTTGTCATACTGGT
>JAKSPX010000109.1 GCA_024404415.1 Clostridia bacterium
GTTGACGATGTAGCGGCTGAGGTGCGGGGATTCGTAGAGAGTGCGCGGGCACGGGGCCAGGACCTGCCCCAGGTGGCGGAGGACGGTGCCCTGGCGGCGCTTCTCAGCGCGATAGCGGTTCATGTTCTCGGTCGGGATGTCCAGCGTGATCATGTTCATCGCGTCGTAGCGGTGGGGCATGATGTAGGGGACAACTGCGTAGATGGGGTCATCACATTTGACGCGGATGCCGTCTTTTCTCATGATTTTGATTCCTTTTACAATTGATATGCATAATCATACCATATCTGCATCTCATTTGCAAGATGGTATGGAAAAATTTGTGAAAAAAATATTAAATGAACGAATGCCCCTTTCCATCAAAACGGAATTGTGGTAAAATAAAGCGACAGAATATGCGATTTGGGAGGCACGGCTTGGAACGTCTGAAAAAATACAAACGCGGCGACGCGTTTTCCTATACCCTCGGCGCATTTCCCACCTTTGAGCTTCTCGAAGCCGCGCCGGAGCGGGCAGAGAGCATCCTTTTCCACCCCGATTATGACGGAAAGGAAAAGCTGATCGCCCTCGCCGAAAAGCAGAAGGTGCCCGTATTTGAAGATAAAAAGACCATCGAGCGTCTTTCGGACAAGGGCAACTGCTTTGTCGCGGGCGTTTTCAAAACGGAATACACCCCCGTCCTTTCGGAAAGACGGCACGTCCTGCTCGTGAATCCCTCGGATATGGGCAATCTCGGCACCATCATCCGCACCTCTGCCGGCTTTGACGGCACCGATGTCGCCATGATCGCCCCCTGCGCCGACCCAAACGATCCCAAGACCGTCCGCGCCTCCATGGGCGCGGTTTTCCGCGTAAGGGTCGCGGTCTTTGATTCGATCGAGGCTTACCTATATGCTTACCCCGGAAGAAAGCTCTATCCCTTCATGCTCAAAGGCTCGGTGCCATTGGGTGAGGCGGGAAAACCGGAAGGGGATTACACCCTCGTATTCGGAAACGAGGCGACGGGGCTCCCCGACAGATACGCCGATATGGGCGAAGCGCTCAGGATCCCGATGGGAAATAAGGTGGATTCCTATAATCTCGCCTGCTCGGTCGCCATGGGGCTTTACGCCTTCTCGGAACTGGTGAAATAGAGAAGGGATATGGATATACGCCGCTCCGGCCACGTGGGCCATTAACCGTGGTCGGAAAAAGATATTTGATATAGCAAGGAAGAAAAGAGAAACGAGTCATGAAACAAATGCGTCTCATCTTCACCCCGTTCACCCGCACGGCGAAACTGCAGAAGCACCTCTGCACCATATTGAAGATGTTCTCCGAGGCGGGTTACGAAACGACGGTGTATTTTACCCAGTCCAAGGGCGACGGCGCGCGCTACGCAAAGGAAACAGCCGCGGAAAGCGACCTCCTCGTCTGCTGCGGCGGCGACGGAACGCTCAACGAAGTGGCGGGCGGCCTTTTGGAGGTCGATCCTGCCGTGTGCCCGAAGCTTGGGTATATCCCGGCCGGCACCTGCAACGACTTCGCCTCCTCGCTTGAGATCCCGCTTGACGCGGTAGCCGCGGCGAAAAGGATCCTGAAGGGGAAAAGCACGCCTCTGGATATCGGGAGCTTCCACGGCAGACAGTTCATGTACGTCGCCTCCTTCGGGGCCTTCACCGAGGCCTCTTACAGCACGCCGCAGGCCATGAAAAACACCCTTGGCCACTTTGCCTACGTCCTCAAGGGCGTAACCAGCATCAAGGATATCAAGCCGTATCACGCGAAATTCGAGGTGAACGGAAAAACCTACGAGGACGACTATATCTTCGCCTCGGTCTCCAATTCCACCAGCATCGCAGGCATCGTGAAGCTGGACCGCGCGCTGGTCGACCTTTCGGACGGCTTATTTGAGGTCGCGCTGGTCAAAAACCCGAAGAACCTCTCAGGGCTCATGGACATCGCAAAGGCGGTCCTGGAAAAGAATTTGAACAGCGAATATATCACGCTTCTGCACGCCGCTTCGGTGACCTTCTCTTCCGATGAGGATATCCCCTGGACGCTTGACGGCGAATTTGACCCCGGCGCAGGGAAGGTCGAGATCCTCAACCGTCACCACGCGCTGCGTTTTGCAATCTGAAAAAGGGAGAAACGGAATTGATCGCTTACCGGCATTTTATATGGGATTTTGACGGGATGCTCTTTGACAGCTATCCCCACACCGCCCACGCGGCGGTGAATACGCTTCGCGATTACGGCGTCGAGGCCGATCTTGAGACCATGTACTGGGATCTGCGGATCTCGGTCGGCTACGCGCGGACGAAATACGGCTTCACCCCGGAAATGATGGTGAAGTTCTACGAATACGAGCACACCCTGGATATGGAGCCCGTGACGCTTCCCTACGAGGGCATCCCGGCGCTTCTCGCGCGCATCAAAAAAGAGGGCGGGAAGAATTATCTTCTCACCAACCGCAACGAATATGCCGGGGTGTATCTGAAAAAATTCGGCATGGCGGAGAGCTTTGAGGAGCTGGTGGACAGCACCTACGGCTTCCCCTCCAAGCCCGACCCGACGGGCATGAAATACCTCGCGGAAAAATACCGCATGGAAGGCGATGCCCTGATGTTCGGCGACCGCGAGCTGGATATCACGGCGGGACTCGGCGGGGGAGCGGACGGCTGCTTCTTCGACGAATTCAACCGCGTCGAAAAGACCGAGGCCAAATACGTCGTCCACACCATCAAAGAACTCGAAGACCTGCTCTTCGGAGAATGATTACTCTGTTAAGAAATTTATCAAATAAAGAAGGCTATTTCGTTGACAAGCAGAAGAATGAACTGGGTATTCGGCTTCCTTCAGGGGATGTACTGGATGTCCTATTGTATCATGTTCCCGTTTTTGGTCAGGATGTGCACCGAATTCGGCTACGACGATTTCCAGAGCGGCGTCGTCCTCACCGGCGCGACCATCGCCAACCTCGTCATGCAGCCGGTCATCGGCAGTATCTGCGATAAGTTACTCCACATCAAGCCGCTCTTCGTCGCCATGTTCGCCGCGGGCGGAGCCTTTTCGCTCCTGCTCCCGGTCGGTAAAAAGAATTTCGCGGTGTTGTTCGTCACCTTCCTCCTGCTCTCGGCCTGCATCCAGACCTTGCAGTACATCATCGACATCTGGTCGGTGCGTATCAGCATGACCGGGGTCGAGTATAACTACGGCTTCTCCCGCTCCTTCGGCTCGGTCTTTTACGCCGTTACGGCCCTGTGCTTTGGCCCGGCATTGGATAAATGGGGCATGGATATCATCACCCCGGTCTTCATCGTGTGCTGCGCCGTGACGATCTTCGTCGCGTTTTTAGGCAACGAAAAGGGCGCGGCGGAAATGCTCCGGGAGCAGAGGGCAGCCGGCGGGGAGAAGAACAACAGCGGCGTACCGTTTGTGAAGGCGGTCATGATGCTGCTCAAAAATAAGAAATATATGTTCTTCCTCATCGCTTATTTCGTCATGCAGATCGGGAACCTCCCGGTCTATAACTACGCCGCACGCAAATTCGAGATCCTCGGCGGCGGCAGCTCACTTTTCGGCCTCGCGCTCTTCTTCATGGCTATTTCCGAGGTGCCCATGCTGGTCTCGCTCAATAAACTGCGTGCCCATGTGCCCGCCGAGACGCTGGTCATGCTCTCCTTCTTCGGCATGGTGCTCCGCGCGTCGGGCATCGCCTACGTCGGAAAGCCGGTGCTCATGGCTTTCGCCTTCTTGCTCCAGATCGTTTCCTACGGTATTTTCATCGGTGCGATGATCATCTATATGTCCGAGATCGTCCCCGAGGAGATCCTTTTCACGGCGCAGACCGTCTTCGCCGCCATCTCCATCGGTCTTTCGGGCGTCATCGGCAACCTCTTCGGCGGCTACGTCGCCAACACCTGGGGCGTTATCGAAATGATGCACTTCTTCGTTATTTTTACGGTCATCGGCAGTGTTTTCTTTGCGCTGACCGTGCTTCTCGGGAGAAAGAAAAAAGCATAATAGTCTGCGGCACAATGTTTCTCCTTGTCATTGCGAAACCAGTCCGCAGACTGGTTGTGGCAATCCGCATCTCCCGTCTCCGGAAAATGGAAGAACGGATTCCCGCGTCGCCATGCTGTGGCATGTCTCCTCGGAATGACATAATTAGCAGCATTCTGCGTTTATAGTACAATGTTTCTCCTTGTCATTGCGAGTGGCAGCAAACCAGTCTGCGGACTGGTTTGCGAAATCCGCATCTCCCGTCTCCATTTTTCTATACAGAAAACCTCATTAAATCAATATAAATTCATCCAAAGGAGATCAATTATATGAAATCAGTATTGCTTGTCGGGTGCGGCGGTTACGGCGCAGGGTACGTCAATGCACTTCTGGATAACGGCGCGTCGCTCGGGTTCAGCCTCATCGCCATTGCCGATCCCTTTGCCTCCTCCAGCGCCGCGTGGGAGCGGATCAGGGAAAACAACATCCTGCTTTATGACACGCCCGAAGCCTTCTACGCCGCAAACAAAGCCGACGTCGCCATCATTGCGACGCCCATCATGCTCCACGCCCGTCAGGCCATCGCCTGCCTCCGGGGCGGGAGCGACGTATTGCTCGAAAAGCCCATCACCGGCTCGGTGAAAGAGGCCGAGGAGATCCTCCGCGTCCGGGATGAAGAGGGGAAAAAGCTGATGCTCGGCTTCCAGTGGTGCGCGAATGATCCCATGCTTGCCTTCAAGCGCGACGCGGATGCGGGCAAATTCGGAAAGCTCCTTTCCATGAAGGCGCTTGTCCTCTGGCCGCGCGATTTTGCCTATTTCAACCGTGGTACCCGCTGGGCGGGCAAAAAATATGCCAAGGACGGTACCCCCATTTTTGACAGTATCGCCTCCAACGCCACCGCCCACTATCTTTACAATATGCTCTGGACCGCCGGGGAAGGCTATCCGGCAACGGACATCACCGATTTCCGCCGCGCGGCCGCCAAAGCCAACGACATCGAGACCTACGACACCGTCATCCTGACCGCTAAGACCTCCGGCGGCGCAGATCTCTTCTTCGGCGCGTCCCATGCCATTTCCAGAGCTGAAAATCAGAACCCCATCTTTGCCTATCGGTTTGAAAAGGCGACTGCCTATTTCAGCCGCGAGGAGGAAAAGCGCCTCGAGGTGATCTTTGACGACGGCGAGCGGATCGACTACGGCCTGTCGGATAACAACGCGCTGGATCAGAAGCTTCCCAAGGCCGCGGCCTTCTTCGGCGGCACGGGCGAAAATTACTGCCCGGCCGAGGGCGCCATCCGCCACATCGCGCTTCTCGAAAAAATGTGGGAAAACACGGAGGTTATGCCGCGCTTCCGCGAGGATGCCATCGTTCATGAGCCCGATATGGTCTGGGTCAAGGGTCTTGCCGATGTGATGCACAAATGCTATGAAGAGGCGAGACTCCCGAAAGAAGGCGAACTCCCGCTATGAAATGCGCTGTTTACGGACCGCACGGACACTTCGGCTACATAAAGGACGCTAAGGCATGCGATCCTTCCATCGAAGTGGTCGGAGTCGCGGGCGCGGAGGAAGATAACGTCTCCGCGTTGGAAGCGGCCTTCCCGGGTGCGAAAAGATACGATACGCTTGAAGAACTGATCGAAAAGACGGAGTGCGACGGTTTGGGCGTCACCCCGGCCTTATACCCCGCGTCTGCGGCATCGATCTATCCCATGGAGAAGGGCGTCGACGTCTTTTCGGATAAGCCGCTCGCTCTGAATGAAAAAGACCTCAATGCGCTCATCGAGACGTGGAAAAAAACGGGAAG
>JAKSPX010000011.1 GCA_024404415.1 Clostridia bacterium
CAGACGGACGTAATAACCGAGAAGGCACTTGCAGGGGGAGCCGTCGTTGTGCACGCCCGCGTCCTCGCAGACGGGGCAGAGATAATGCGGCCGGAGAAGATTTTTGTCCTTGCCGAGCTCCGTAAGAATTGCGGCCTGCTTTTCATAAAGCTCCTCCGCGTTCCTGCGGATGACGGTGATATCTTCCTTTCGCCCGGTCAGCGCGGCGCGCGCCATGCGGAAGGAAAGGGCGGAAAGTGCCCGATCGATCTCCATCAGGCGCGGCGACGACTCCAAAAGACGCGCCTTGCGCACATCCTCACGCTCGTTGAAGGCGCGCACCTTCGCGGCGTGCTCTTCTTTTGCGCGTTCCATCAGTTTCTTGTGATATGCCATTCCTCTCGCCTCCGTTCCGCCTTATGGATTTTCCTGCTTCTGTTTTTTCTTTTCGTAGTATTCCCGCGCGCGTCTGAGGGCTGCCTGCTCGCTTTGAGACGGCTGCTTGTCGCCGGGCTTGTGCATTCTTTCCGGGTTTGCGGGCCGTTCGCCGCTTGCGGGCTTGCGCACACCCTCCTGTTCCTCCACCGCTTTGAGCGTGTGAAGTCCCTTTTCGTACCAGCCGCGCAGGATGCCGTTGATATAGGGCGTATTGATCGATCCGAATTTGACCGCCGCGTTATCCGCGGCCCTTTCCCCCAGCTCGATGGGCGTCGCCCGGTCCGACCATTCGCGCAGATACCCTTCCACCGAAGGGGTCATGGCTGTGATGTGCAGCACTTCCGTCACAGAATCTATGTATTCGTTCTGCTTTTCCAGGGTGCGCAGATAACTGTCCGCCTTGTCCGGCGTGTCGATCCCGCGGTCCATCCACTTGTTGGCGGTCTTCTGGATCATATTGACGGTCAGGCGTCTTCCGCGCTTTTCCGCCATCGTGCTTGCGCAGTAGTTGACGATCAGAAAGATCACGCTGTAAGGCATGCCCATCCAACGGACGATGTTGAGAAGGATCTGCGTCTCGTTGGGGGAGGCGATGCGCCCCATTTTGTGCTCGGTGACGTGCAGAAGTTCCTTGAATTCGTTGTCGGTCTCCACCGCCTCGGCGATCTCCTCGCGGGTGTAGGTCGGCGGCGTCTCGTCCATCAGGCGCTTGCCCGACGGGATCAGCTCCAAAGTAAGGAGCCTTGCCACGGCAGAGGCATATTCCTCCAGCGTCAGATCGAGCGCGCGCATGGCACCGTCTTTTTCGGTATTGCCTTCCGAAAGATAATATAAATAGAGCCTTACCGCATTGCCGTCCTTTTCTTTCCATAAAAGAGACTGTGCGTGCGGAGTAATGGTGATCTCTTTCATAAGCCGCACTCCTTTCCCGCCGGATCGACGATTTTTTCGACTTTCCACTATTATATATAATTTGTTATCCGATTGCAAGACCCAGTCTTGCCGTGTAAAAAATTCCCGGTGCGCGAGTTTCCTCTTTACATACCGCTTGTTTTTTGGTATAATACATTTAGAATAGATTTAATATCGGTAAATCTATCCAAGCACGATCAAGGGGGATGGATCGCCTATGTTCAGATTAGTTTCGGCGACGGACAACGAAGGCCGCGCCATGA
The DNA here is from genome assembly GCA_024404415.1 of Clostridia bacterium. Lineage (GTDB taxonomy): Bacteria > Bacillota > Clostridia > Oscillospirales > QAMX01 > RUG11797. Next base: position 1,593 of record JAKSPX010000011.1, read on the forward strand.
TGGATACATTCAACCAAAGCTGCCCCAAGGGGCATTTTGCCCAGTCCTGGATGTGGGCAGGCGTGAAGGACAACTGGCAGAACGCCGGTGTTCTCTCGCTCGACGACGAAGGCAAGGTGCGCGGCGCGCTCCTTCTGCTCTTCCGCAAGCTGCCTTTAGGTCTTTCGATTATGTATGCGCCGCGCGGCCCTGTCTGCGACGTGCACGACAAGGCCGTTCTGACCGACCTCTTTGACGGCGCGAAGGCGCTTGCCAAAAAGCACGGCTCCTATGTCTTCAAGATCGACCCGGACGTGCTTTCCTCCGACGAGGAATTCATCGAGACCATGAAGGGCTTCGGCTTCCGTCTCCCCGAAAACAGCAAGAATTTCGAGGGCATTCAGCCGCGTTACGTCTTCCGCCTCAACGTGGAAAACAAAACCGAGGACGAGCTTCTGCAGAGTTTTGAATCCAAGACCCGCTACAACCTCCGCCTCTCCACCCGCAAGGGCGTAACGGTGAAGTATTTCCCCGGAGACCAGCCCATACCGGACGAAGAGCTGGACGCTTTCTCCCACCTGATGGATACCACCGGCGAACGCGACCGTTTCATCGTGCGCGGACGCGATTATTTCAAGAAGCTTCTTGAGGTCATGGGTGCCAACGCCCGCCTCTACATGGCCTACGCCGACGGCGAACGCATCGCCGGTACCGTCGCCTTACATTACGGCGACAAAGTCTGGTACCTCTACGGCGCCAGCTCCAACGAAAAGCGCAACCTCATGCCCAACTATCAGCTCCAGTGGGAGATGATCCGTTGGTCTCTTGCGGAAAACTGCCGCATTTATGACTTCCGCGGTGTTTCCGGCGACCTTTCCGAGGACAACCCTCTTTACGGGCTTTACCGTTTCAAAAAAGGCTTCAACGGCGATTTCTGTGAATTCGTCGGCGAATTCGATCTGGAATACAGAAAACTGACCGCCCGCATGATGGATCTTGCGCAAAAGACCTATCGCAAACTGCGTTACCTCAAGCGGATGGGCAAGAACTGATTCCCCGCCAAAAAGGAGTACGTTTTGATCAAAGCTCTCGTCGTAGAAAGAGACGCCGTTCTCCAGAACCTCAAAGTCGTGCGCGCCAAGGCAGCGAATTCCGCCGTGATCGGCGTTCTGAAAGGCAATGCCTACGGTCTGGGTCTGGCGGAGACGGCCCGCATGATGCGCGAAGCCGGCATCCATCTGTTTGCCGTGACCGAGCCTTCGGATCTTTCCCGTCTGCGTGACGCGGGTTTCACCGATGAATCGGTATTGATCCTGCGTTCCACCGCCATCGCCTCCGAGCTTGAGACGATCATCGACTGCGGCGGGACCGCCACGATCGGTTCCTATGACGCAGCCGTTGCCGCCAACAGCCTCGCCGAGACGCTCGGTACCGTCCTTTCGGTGCACATCGAGATCGACACCGGCATGGGACGCTACGGATTCCTGCCGAATGAATCCAACAAGGTCATTTCGGTCTTCCGCTACATGAAAAACCTGCACATCACGGGCATGTATACCCACTTCGCCAACGCCTTTGCCCCCGGCAAGGCGGGTGAAAAGGCCGTGCGTGCGCAGTTTGACGCCTTTATGGAAACGGTCAGCGCCGTGCGCGAAGCCGGATTTGACCCGGGGCTTCTCCACGCCGCCAATTCTTCGGCTCTCTTCCGCTTCCCTTACACCCGTCTGGACGCCGTCCGCATCGGCTCGGCCTACACCGGGAGACTTCCGATCCGCGGCAATTTCGGTCTGCGCAAGACCGGACACGCCGAATGCGCCGTTGTGGAAACGCGCTGGATCGAAAAAGGCACGACCATCGGCTACGGATCGGCCTATAAGGCGCGCCGCAGAATGCGCATCGCCGTGATCCCGCTCGGGTCCTCCGACGGTTTCTGCCTTGAAAAGGCGCACGACGTCTATACCTTCACCGATACGCTCCACTTCATGTGGCAGGAACTCAAAAAGTTCCTCCGTTCCCCCCACCGCACCGTTGAGATCAACGGCAAGACCTGCAAGGTTCTCGGCCATGTCGGTACGCTCCACACCGTCGCGGACATCACCGACCTGGAATGCAATCCGGGAGATATGGCGCGCTTTGAGGTGAATCCGCTCATCGCCGGCACCATTTTGCCGAAGCGATATATTTAATTTCATATTGCATATAATTATGTACATAATTATATAGATCGCCAAGAAAAGGATGTGCTCTCTATGAAAATGATTCTGGCTATCATCAACCACGATGACGCCCCCACCGTTATTCACAACCTCACCAAGCACGGCTTCCAGGCCACCAAGCTCGCCACCACCGGCGGTCTTCTGAAGGCCGGCAACACCACCCTCCTCCTCGGCGTGAACGACGACAAGGTCGACACCGCCATCGGCATCATCAGCAAGTATTCCAAGAGCCGCAGCCAGCTTCTTCCCACCACCGAGATGGGCAGCGGCGGCGTCTACTCCTCCATGCCTGTTGAAGTCATGGTCGGCGGCGCTACCTGCTTCGTTCTCAACATTGAGAGAATGGAAAAGGCTTGAGCATTCCGCTTTACGCAAACGAACGGTTTAAGGCGGCGGCGAAATCCGCCGCCTTACTGGGAAAAGGCATGCGCGTCACCATCATCGAAGGCGCTTCCGGCAGCGGCAAGAGCCAGATGGCGCGTTATCTCGCCTCCGCCCTTCTCTGCGAAGCGGAAGAGGACAAGATCCCCTGCGGGGAGTGCCGCACCTGCCGCCTGATCGCCGACGGGATCCATCCGGACGTGATCCTCCCGGAAAAGGACCGCAAAAAGGTCATCTCGGTCGACGCCGTCAAAAAGCTCCGCCGGGATGTTTTTGTGCGCCCGACGATGGCAAAGGGCAAGGTCTATCTCTTCGAACACGCCGAAGAGCTGAACGTAGAGGGGCAGAATGCCCTTTTGAAGCTTCTGGAAGAGCCCCCGGCCTTTACCTACTTCATTTTACTCTGTGCATCCCGCACCTCTCTTTTGCCGACGGTGCTTTCCCGCGCCACACTTTTCACCACCGAGCCCTTAAACGACGCCGACATGGCCTCCTTCCTCCGGCAAACGGCCCCGGAAGCGACCTCCGATGCCGTCGCCTCCGCTATAAGTCTTGCAGGAGGCAATGCCGGGCGAGCACTTATGCTCCTCTCGGAAGGCAATGTGCTTCGTCAAAAAGCACTTACCTATCTGAAAACGGCCGCCCGGCACGACGAATATTCCCTCTATAAATACGGTGCTGAGCTTTCCGCCGACGGACAGCTCGACGTTTCCGCCTTCCTCTTCATTCTGAAAGAGCTTCTGAGCCTTTCCGCACGCGACGCAGCGGGACTCGGATATTCCGGGGAGGACACCGTGCCCTCCTTCGGCAAGGAAAAAGCCTACGCGCTTCTGGAAGCCCTTAACGGCATCATGCTCTGGCCGGAAGCCAACCTTTCCGCCACAGCGATCTTTACCGGCATGGGTGCATCCTTCAGCGCGATTTTGAATAAATAACTCACCTTTCGAAAATCTGGCAGCCGCCAGCCATAAAGCGGCAAACGGAGTCAATCTTGATAGAAATCATCGGAGTACGTTTCAAAAACGTCGGGAAGATCTATTATTTCTCCCCCGGCGCACTCAATATCACCACGGGCGAATACGTCATCGTCGAAACCAGCCGCGGCGTGGAAATCGGTCTGACGGTCATCCCCAACAAGGAGATCGAGGAGGACCGCATCGTCTCCCCCCTGAAAGAGGTCATCCGTGTGGCGACCCCGGAGGATCTGGCCCGCGCCGAGGAAAACAAGAAAAAAGAAAAGGCGGCCTTCCGCATCTGCGAAGAGAAGATCGCCGCGCACAAGCTGGATATGAAACTGGTCGAGGTAGAATACACCTTCGACGAAAACAAGATCCTCTTTTACTTTACCTCAGACGGCCGCGTGGACTTCCGTGAGCTGGTCAAGGAGCTGGCCTCGGTCTTCCGCACCCGCATCGAGCTCCGGCAGATCGGCGTCCGCGACGAAGCCAAAATGCTCGGCGGACTCGGTGTCTGTGGCAATCCCTTCTGCTGCTCCACCTTCCTGGACGAATTCCAGCCTGTGTCCATCAAAATGGCCAAGGAGCAGTATCTCTCGCTCAACCCGGTGAAAATTTCCGGCACCTGCGGCAGACTCATGTGCTGCCTGAAATATGAGCACGAGGTCTACGAACAGCTTCTGAAAACCACACCGAAGGTCGGCGCGCTTGTGGAGACGCCCGCCGGCAACGGCACCGTCACCGAGGTCTCGCTCATCACCGGGCAGCTTAAGGTGACACTGGCCAAGACGCCCGACGTCCCCAAGACCTTCCACAAAAGCGAGGTCCGCCTCCTGAAGGATGGATCCGTCCGTCAGGAAGCCATTGATCCTTCCTTAAAACAGCTCGAAGGCAAGTAAATCAAAACCGAAAAGGGGTAAATGATATGATCAGAAGTAAAAAAGACGGCGATATCAAGGTCAATGTCAACATGAAAGGCGGCGACGGCACCGTTACCGTCACCAATATGCTCAAGGCCGAAAACGATGAATTCTACGGCAAGGGCCGTCTCTTCGGTGAGATCGAGCTTCCCGTCGGCGCCTCCATCGGCAAGCACCAGCACAACGGCGAAATGGAATGCTTCTATGTCATCGCAGGCAAGGGTGCTTTTGACGACGACGGCGAGATCAAGGAAGTCTCCGTCGGCGACATCTGCTATACCGCAAGCGGCTCCTCCCATTCCATCCGCAACATCGGTGATGAACCGCTCCGCCTCGTCGCGCTGATCCTCTATAAATAAAACATTTAGCTGCAATGCCGGTCGGTATTGCAGCTTTTTTACGAAAGGGACAATGATTATGGAACAAATGGTGACAAGAGTCCGTGCCCTGCTGCACGGCGGCGACTACAACCCTGACCAGTGGCTGCGCTATCCGGAGATCCTCGAACGCGACGCCGAGCTGATGAAAGAAGCCGGCTGCAACGCCATGTCCATCGGCATTTTCGCCTGGGCGACGCTCGAGCCGGAAGAGGGGAAATACAATTTTGAATGGCTGGATCAGGTGATCGACCGTCTTTATGCCCACGGCATCTACACCGTTCTGGCAACGCCCTCGGCCGCCCGTCCCGCGTGGCTCGCGGAAAAATATCCCGAGGTGCTCCGCGTCAATTCCGACAACCGCCGCATCCTCTTCTCTGAACGTCACAACCATTGTTACAGCTCGCCGATCTACCGCGAGAAGGTTCGCGCCATCAATACCGCTCTTGCCGAGCGCTATGCCCACCATCCGGCGGTCATCCTCTGGCACATTTCCAACGAATACGGCGGTGCCTGCTACTGCGACCTCTGCAAAGAGAACTTCCGCAAGTGGCTCAAAGAAAAATACGGCACGCTCGATGAATTGAATCACGCCTGGTGGAGCTATTTCTGGAGCAAGAATTACACTTCCTGGGATCAGATCAATCCGCCGATGGACAACGGCGAACACAGCCTGCACGGCCTGATCATTGACTGGAAGCGCTTTGTCACCGACATGACCGTCGATTTCATGAAAGAAGAAATCGAGCCACTCAAAAAGGTCAATCCCGATCTGCCCGTGACCACCAACATGATGGGCTTTTATGAGGGTCTGAACTATTTCAAATTCAAGGATCTCTGCGACGTGATCTCTTGGGACAACTATCCCGACTGGCACAAGGGAGATGACGCCGAGCTGGCCATCGACACCGCGATGACCCACGACCTCATGCGCAGCATCAAACCCGGCCGTCCCTTCCTGATGATGGAAAGCTGCCCGAGTGCCGTGAACTGGAAGGATTACGCCAAGGTCAAGCGTCCCGGAATGCACGAGCTCTCCTCCCTGCAGGCAGTAGCCCGCGGCAGTGACAGCGTGCAGTATTTCCAGTGGCGCAAGGGGAGAGGCGGATTTGAAAAATTCCACGGTGCGGTCGTAGGCCACATCGGGAGCGACGAGACCCGCGAATTCAAGCAGGTCGCCGCTCTCGGCGAACGCATGAAGGGGCTTTCCCGCCTGACCGGTTCGCCGTTCCTCTCCAAAGCGGCCATCATCTGCGACACCGAAAATCGCTGGGCGCTTGCCGACATGCGCGGACTCATCAAAGACGACAAGGGCTATCTGAAGGAGATCCGCAAGCATTACGCATCGCTCTTCCGCGAAGGCGTGAACGTCGACCTGATTGATGAGGAAAGTGATTTCTCTTCCTATGATCTTCTGATCGTTCCGATGCTCTATATGCTCCGCGCCGGAGTCGCCGAAAAGCTCAAGGCATTCACGGCTAACGGCGGTAGGCTGGTCATGACCTACTGGAGCGGTATCGTGAACGAAACCGACCTCTGTTACCTCGGCGGTTTCCCCGGAGAGGGGCTGGATCAGCTCTGCGGCCTCCAGCAGGAGGAGATCGACACCTATTATCCGGAGGATCAGAACAGCGCCGCCATTGCCAATACCGATGAGACCGCAGGCTTTGAAGCGCGCTACGCTATTACCGATTATCAGGAAGTCATCCACCCGACGACCGCCAAAGTGCTTGCAAGCTACGAAAGCGACTACGTGGAAGGCATGCCCGCCTTCACCGTCAACAGCTACGGCAAAGGCAAAGTCTATTATATCGCCGCGTCGTTTGAACAGGACTTCTATACCGCCCTTTACCAGAACCTCATCCGCGATCTCGGTTTGAAATCGCTGGATGTATCGCTTCCCGAAGGCGTATACATGTCCGAACGCCTTCTGAGTGACAATACTATTTGTTATATTCTTCAGAATTATAACACAGAGGATAAAATCATCACCTTCCCGCGCGAAATGACCTGTCTGGAAAGCGGCGAGAAGTTCACATCTCTCGCGCTTTCCGCTTACGGCACGGCCTTCCTGATTTGAATTCCATAAAAGGACGCCCTTGATGCCACGCATCAGGGGCGTTTTTCTATCTTCCAAGATACCTTCTCCCGGAAAGGGATTTGTGCATACTGTACATATTCTTGTTCACAATTTCGTAGATTTTTGCTCTTGCATACAAGACAGTGTCGTGGTATATTATCATCAGAAAGGGTGATACCGATGTACAATTAAGAGAACCTGATTATATGATCAGGTGAAGTACATGTCGGAGCCGGACATCAGAACAAAACGAAAGTTTTCCTCACTTACGAGGATGATGGCTGACTAAATCCGTAAAAGTGAATATGGAAATAGATTCTGACAAATAACCATCAATCGAATGTGTTTGCGTGTTCGGATGGAAGAATCGGTTCCAGACATGCAGGCTAAGAACGAGAGGTAACCAGGACGCTAGATACCACGCATTCAGAAAAACAGCCCTTGACTGCGAAGATGCGGAAGAAGAACACGGCGTACTTCGTGACCTCGGCCGTATTGCCCTCCGCCTTTTTGAGAGGCGGCTTTTTTATATTTTGTAAAAAAACGGACTGCAGTCCGATCTTGCTCCAGACTGCAGTCCTGATTTTTCCTTTATATGCCTTTCAGGAGTTCCTTTTGTGCGGGATCCCAGCTTCCGTCCGGGCCAACGTAGATGTCGATAGTCACGACGCCGCCCGCTTTATTGACGCGGCTGACGTAATCCTTCATGTATTCATGCGTCACGCTGCAGCCGGGTCTTCTCCAGCGGCCCCACTCGCTGCCGTCCGGCGCGATGCCGAGCGGTGCAAGGATGAATGCCTGCGCGCCGTCGATGAATCTCTTTTCCGGCACATAGACGAAGTCGTTGAACTCACCGCAGGTCATTTCCTCGTTTTCAAACCATTTCAGGCATTCCTTGAAGACGCCGTTGTTGAACGCTGTGAGCGCTTGGGGTTTGCCCTTCTTGAGGGCGCGGTAATAAGGCTCCATCAGCTCGTTGGTATAGTGGAAGAAATCGCCGTACATACCATCCAGCCACCAACCCTTGACTTTGTCGCCGTAGCGAACGGCATACTCTTCGAGCACCGCCGCCCAGTTTTTGACAAAATCCATGGTCACGTGTCCGCGCGGCTCCGAAAAACCGAATTTCCTGCCGATCTCCACGTCCTTATAGGGGCCATCGCCGGTGTAATAAAGATAGAGGTCGATGTCGTACTTTTTGAGCGCGTCATAGAGGTCAGATATCAGGTCGCGCTTCGCGCAGGCTTCACCCGGTTTGGTCCCGGCGATCCGATCAAACGTCGCGTTCGGCGCCAGCATATATTTGCGGCCCTGCATGACAGTAATGAAATACCAGCCCGCGCCGATCTCATGAAGGTCGCGTGCCACGCGCTCCACGTCGAAATTCTCGACCTGCGCGTTCCAATCGGAAAGATCCTTGCCCGTGGGCATTTCGCTTCCGGGATTTCCGTAAAGGAAATGGTTGAAAACACCCCACCGGCGGCTCTGGATGCGGTCAGAAAGCTGTTCCATAGTGACTCCTCAGATCAATACATCTTGGCGGTGTTTTCAAATTTGCTGACGTCGAGGCCGTGCTCGATGGCGTAAGCCTTACCTTCGCCGGCCCACAGCATACCGCGTTCCATGAGGATCTGGGCGTTGGGAGACTTGTCAAACACGTCGTCGTGGTGGCCGAGGGAGTTATAGAACACGCGGCCGAGGCCCCAGTACTTGGTCCAGGCGACCGGAACGTCGCAGGCCTTGTTGGAAGAGTGATAATAGGTCACGACCGGGAAACGGGTGGAGGCCAGCACTTCGATGGCCGGGTCGACGTGAACGTAGTACTGTTCGCTTTCGACCGGGAAGTCCTCAAGCCCTTCGACGATGGGGCTGGAGCCGTGACGGATATTGACGGTATAGTGAACGCCGTCTCCGCCCGGATGGCTGACCCACTGGCCGCCGGTCATGAACTGCCATTCGGTATCCTGACGGAAAGCATCACACATGCCGCCGTGGCAGCCCGCGAGGCCGACGCCGGAAGCGACCGCTTTGGCAACATTTCTGGAATATTCGCCCTTGATCTCGCCCATGGTCCAGCAGGGGATGATCAGGTCGAGCTTTTTGAGTTCTTCCAGATCGCCGAGGCAATCCTGCGAATCATAGATGTCCACCTGATAGTCGTGCCCTCTGAGAATGCGGGCAAAACGCTCGGACACCTGCTTGGGTTCGTGTCCGTCCCAGCCGCCGCGGAAAATCAACGCTTTTTTCATGTTATATTTCCTCCTTTTATATGCGATACCGGCAAAACACGTGCTTTGCCGGTATCCATTGTTTTTTATTTTACTTTGTAGCTGTCCTTCAGGCTGACACTGCGGTTATACACGCCGGGATGCTTGGAGTCGGCGGTGAAATAGCCCATGCGGACAAACTGGTACTTCTCGCCTGGTTTGAATTCCGCAAGCGAGGGCTCCAGCTTGATGTTGTCAAGCACTTCGAGGGAGTTGGGGTTGAAATAATCGTTGTAGGTCTTATCCTCCGGGAGATCGGAGACGACTTCCAGCGTGAGAAGGTGATCGTAGAGATGTGCCGCGGCGTCGACGGCGTACTTGGCGGAGAGCCAATGGGAAACGCCGCGCACCTTGCGGCCGTCCGCCGGATTGCCCGCGCCGGTCTCAAGGTCGGCCGTGCAGAGAAGCTCGGTGACGTTGCCGTTTTCATCGGTGATGACTTCCTCGCACTTGATGATATAGGAACCCATCAGGCGCACTTCCTTGCCGGGGGAGAGACGGTGGAACTTGGGAGGCGGCACAAGGGCAAAGTCCTCGCGGTCGATATAGAGCTCGCGGGTGAAGGGGAGGGCGCGCATACCGGCTTCCGGATCCTCCGGGTTGTTGGGCAGCATGACTTCCTCTTCCTTGTCCTCCGGGTAATTGGTAATGGTCACCTTGAGCGGATGCAGAACTGCGACCTTACGCAGAGCGGTCTTGTTGAGTTCTTCACGGATGCAGTGTTCGAGAAGACCGATATCGGCGGTGGAGAGCGTCTTGGAAATGCCCGCGCGGCGGACGAAATCGAAGATGGCAGAGGGGGTGTAGCCGCGGCGGCGCAGACCCGAAAGAGTCGGCAGGCGCGGGTCGTCCCAACCGTCGACGATGTTGGCTTCGACGAGGCTTCTGAGGTAGCGTTTCGACATGACGGTGTAGGTCACGTTGAGGCGCGCGAATTCATACTGATGCGGCTTATGCTCGATGCCGACGTTATTTACGACCCAGTCGTAAAGCACACGGTGGTCGGAGAATTCGATGGAGCAAAGCGAATGGGTAATGCCTTCGGTGGCGTCCTGAATGGGGTGCGCAAAGTCATAAAGCGGATAGATGCACCACTTGTCGCCCTGGCGGTGATGCGGCATGTGCAGGATGCGGTAGATCGCCGGGTCACGAAGGTTGATGTTGGGGCTCGCCATGTCGATCTTGGCGCGGAGGGTCTTGGCGCCATCCGGGAATTCGCCGTCGCGCATACGATAGAAGAGATCGAGGTTTTCTTCCACCGAACGGTTTCGGTAGGGGCTTTCCTTGCCGGAGTGGTGAGGGTGCCGCGGTATTCGCGCATTTCGTCAGCGGAAAGATCGCAGACGTAGGCCTTGCCGTCCTTAATGAGCTTGACGGCATATTCAAAGCACTTATCGAAATAATCCGAGCCGTAATACACGCCACCGGAGGGTTCTTCGCCCGTCAGCCACATGATATCCTCATAAATAGAACGGCAGTAGTCCTCGTTTTCCTTGGAGGGGTTGGTGTCGTCAAAACGGAGGTTGAACTTGCCGCCGTATTTCTTGGCGGTGGAGTAGTTGATGTAGATGGCTTTGGCTGAACCGATGTGCAGTCTGCCGTTGGGTTCCGGCGGGAAGCGGGTCTGGACGTGATCCTCGCGGCCTTCCGCGAGATCGGCGTCGATGATATCGGTAATAAAGTTATTGGTGTAGGTTTTTTCCATTTCGGTATTGGTGTAGGTTTCTTCCATTTCGGTTCCTTTCTTACAGAGCAGCAGCGGCTTTGTCCAGGCGTTCCTTCACCTTTTCCGCACCGAGGATTTTCATTACCTCGCAGAGGTCGGGGGAATTGGTGCGCCCGGTCACGGCGACACGCAGCATCATGCTGATGTCGCCCGCGTGGCCCTTGTAGCTTTCCTTGTTCTTCTTCCAGGTCTTGGTATCCGGTGCATAGCCCATGGAAACGGCCAGCTCCTTGATGCGGTTAAACCAGGTCTGCTGATCGTCTTCCGCGTCCCAGAGGGACGGATAGGTCTCGAAGACCTTCTTCACGTCGTCCTTGTCGAATCCGGCCAGAGGCGCATAATCCGGGGCAAAGGTCTCGTCGAAGCAGAATCCGGCGTAGGCCGGGAGCTCCTTCCCCGTGCCGATGTCCTTGCGCGGCCTTTCGCCGCCGCGGCCGACAGAGAGGACGGCGCCCGCCTTTTCGGGATCCGCCGTAAAGAGGGTGTGCCACGCCTCGTCGTACTTCTCGCTCCAGAGGATGCTGGAAGCATAGGCTTCTTCGGCGTTCATGCGCGAAATGACGTTCTTGGAGATATCGTAAAGCTTGGAGAAATCAAAGAGACAGCCGCTGTTGGACATCTTTTCTACCGCGTAGGGGAATTCCTCATAGGAGGCATCCGGGTTTTCGGAGCGCCATTCCTCATAATTGGAGTTGAGGAGCATGAGGAGGTAGTCGATCAGGGCTTCCTTCGGGTAGCCCTCGGTGAAGAAATACTCGACCGCGGCTTCGGGGTCCTTGCGTTTGGAAAGCTTGCGTTTGCCGCCGTTGTCCAGCTTCATGATAGTGGCGGTGTGGATATATTCCGGGCGCTTCCAGCCGAAGGCCTCAAAGAGCTGCACATGAAGGGGCAGGGTGGCCAGCCACTCTTCGCCGCGCACGACGTGGGTGGTGCGCATGAGATGGTCGTCGACCACGTGCGCGAAGTGATAGACCGGGATGCCGTCCGACTTGATGATGACCATGTCGATGTCGTTTTCCGGCACGTCGATGCGTCCGCGGACGCAGTCGGTGAAGTTCGGACGTTCGCCGGTGGGGCACGCCTTGAAGCGAAGGACGAATTTATCGCCGTTATCCAGATGCGCTTTCACTTCTTCGTAGGAAAGCTCGCGGCAGACGGCGTATTTACCGTAATAGCCCGGGTTGACCTTGGCGGCTTCCTGCTCGGCGCGCATGGCTTCGAGACGCTCGGCGCTGCAGAAGCAGGGGTAGGCCTTGCCTTCGGCGACCAGCTTTTTGGCAAAGGTGTGGTAGATCTCCGCGCGGCGGCTCTGGATGTAGGGGCCGTACTTGCCGGTCTCGCCGTCAATGCCGACGCCCTCGTCTATTTTGATCCCGAATTTGGCCACGCCGTCACAGATGACGCGGATGCCGTCGGCCAGCTCGCGTTTGCTGCCGGTATCTTCGATACGGAGCATGAAAACGCCGTCCGAGCGGTGAGCCAGACGTTCGTCGCACATCACCTGATAAACGCCGCCGAGGTGCAGATAGCCCGTCGGGCTGGGTGCGAAGCGGGTCACGCGCGCGCCTTCCGGCAGATCGCGCTCGGGATAGAGTTTTTCATAATAGTCGCAGTCGTGCCGTAAACTGGGATAAAGCAGTTCTGCCAATGCCTGATAATCCATATAGATCGTTCCTTT
>JAKSPX010000110.1 GCA_024404415.1 Clostridia bacterium
CAGCGTCCGACGAGTGGGGAGGGGAGAAGGAGCGGACGATGCCGAAGTCGATGAGCCTCGCCTGACCGTCCGAGGTGCGGATGACGTTGTTGGGATTCACGTCCCGGTGCACAAGCCCCTCGCCGTGAAGCGCCATGAGCCCGTCGAGGATGCCGCCGAGGTATTTTGCAGCCCTCTCCTCCGGGAGCGTCTTCTCGCGCACCAGAACTTTCGCAAGGCTCTCGCCCGAAAGGTATTCTCTGACGACCTCGTATCCGTCCGCGGTCTCGGCGACCGTGAGGATCTTCGGGAGCGCAGGGGAATCCAATTCCCGGATCCGGCGATATTTCTCCGCCGCCTCCCCGTTCACGAGCTTCGCCACATAGAGTCGCACCTCCGGCTCATAGAGCGCGAGGCGCGTGCCCGGCGCGATCTCCGCGACCGTTTTCAGATTTTCATAGATGAATGATTCGACCATATCAAGCTCCGTTTCGGAAAGGGATTAACCATGAAAAAGACGACCGGTGAACTTTTGGAAATGATGAAAAAGACCGACGATTACAAGACCTATCTCTCCTCCGGCGCGGAGGACATCGTGCGCGAGCCGATGAAGAGTGACCGGGCGCTCAACGCGCTCGTCGCCGACAAGGGGCTCAAAAAGGCCGACGTCATTGCCCGCTCGGGCATGGAGGTGCATTACGCCTATCAGGTGTTTTCCGGCCTTCGCGTGCCGACGCGCGACAAGGTGGTGATGCTGGCGGTCGGGATGGGCCTCTCTGCCGACGAGACGCAGGATCTTCTGCGGATTTCGGGCTACGCGCCGCTTTACGCCAAGGCCGCGCGCGACAACGCCCTGCTTTTCGGCCTCACCAAGCACCTTTCGGTGATCGACATGAACTGCCTGCTTTATGAGCTCGGGTTTGAATTATTGACCTGAGGGACGCGGGCGACTCGTGAGTCGCCCCTACGGCAGGACGGAAGATAGATATGCGCCGGGAAAGAAGGCGGCCATTGGCCGCCGCTGCGGATGGTGCATTCAGAAGGATGCTTCTCCTACGCAGAATTTTTCTCGTAGGGTCGATTCACGAATCGACCGAGAGCTTCCCGATATAGATACGTATCTTTGCGCCGACAAGGGCGGGCGACAGCAGTCGCCCGTTTTTTATGTTTTGGCCCTCTTTTTCGGCGGTTGACAGACGGCGGGAAGCTTGGTAAAATAACCCTATCCTGATTTCGAGGTGATAACGGTGGAGAGACCCACTTTGCGCTTTCATGAAAACGGCAGATTCCGCATTCTGATGGTAACCGACTTTCATTGCGGAGAAAGCTACAATCCCAAGCTGAAGACCGGCTTCCGTGCGCTCATCAAGGCGACCGAGCCGGATTTCGTCATGCTCGGCGGTGACCAGTGCGTATGTAGAAACACACCCAGAGAGGTGGACGAATACATGCGCGACATCGTGGAGCCCATCACCGAAAAGGGGCTTCCGTGGGCCGCGACCTACGGAAACCACGACCGGGAATGCGGCCTCGACCTTGACACCGAGGAGGCTATCTACGAAAACATCCCCGGCTGTTTATCTCAGAGAGGACCGAAGGACATCCACGGCGTGAGCAATTACCGCATCCCCGTCCTCGCTTCCAGGAGCGATGAGGTGGCCTACGACCTCTGGAGCATCGACTCCAACCACGAGGTGGACGACTACATCGAGGAATTCGGCCTCAAAAAAGGCACGCAGATCATTCTCCCCCACCACTTCAACGACGGTGAGAACGGCGGCAGCCCGTATTTTGATCAGGTCATGTGGTACTACAAGACCTCGTCCGACCTTGAAAAGGAGCGCGGGCATAAGACGCCCGGCGTGCTCTTTTCCCACATCCCGGTGCCGGAGTTCTATCAGATCCTCCGCAATCCCGAGGAGACCGAGGCCATCGGCTCCAAGCGTGCGCCCTGCGGTGCCGCCGAGATCAATTCCGGGATGTTCCTCGCATCGCTTGAACGGCAGGAGATCCGCGGGATGTTCTTCGGGCACGAGCACCACATCGATATGCAGGGCGAATACTGCGGCATTACGCTGGCCTGCGCCTCTGCCCTCGGGTACAACATGTCGGCTCACGACGATCTGCGCGGCGGGCGCGTCATCGACCTCTTCGAGGACGGAAACATGGAGACCTACCACGTGAAGCTGATGGATCTTCTGGGGCGTGACGCCATGCGCGATCCCGATTATTTCGAGGGCGGATGCCGCTACCACATTCGTGTTTTAGGCTGAGGAGGCGCGAAATGATCTATAACGACGTGTATTTTTCCTATGTCGACGAGATCGACCACCTGACCATCCGTTTCCGTCAGGGGAAATCCTTCGACCTTTTGCAGGCAAACAAGCTCATCACCCGGTATAACGCGTGGTTCCCTTCGGTGAAAGCGCTCGGTATTCTCCCCATGACGGATGAGGAGCTTGCCTCCTCGGACGCTGAAAAAGAGATGGTCACGCGCCTTGTGCCGATCCGGGACGAGATCCTCGACCTTTCGGGGCTGATGTTTCAGGACAAGCGCTCATAAACGATGAAATCAAAGCCGATGGCGGTCCTTAAATGGGCCGCCTCGTTTGCTTTTTGGGAGCTTTCTTTTGAGGATTTCCAGTAATAGGGCGTCATGGCAAAGAGCGCGCGGATGAGGGCGTTGTCATTTAGCTCGATCTCCCCCTCCACCCGCTCGCGCGCGACCTCCTGAAAGCCTTCGTAGACCGTCGTAAGGTGCTCGTTTTCATAAGGATCGTCATATATGAGCGATTTGAGGCCGAAAAGGTGCTTTTCGGTGGGGACGGCGATCATCAGATGGCCGCCTTTTTTGATGACGCGGCGGAACTCCTCGATGGCGAGCGGCGAAAAGATGGCCGTGAGCATATCCGCGCCTTCGTCCGGGAACGGGATGGAATAAGATCCCGCGACGGCGTAAAGGGTATTTTTGTCGCTCTTAGCGGCCAGCTTCACCGCACTTCTTGAAATATCGAAGCCATACCCCTCTCGTCCCTCGGCCATCGCACGGGTATAATACCCCTCGCCGCACCCGGCGTCGAGCAATACTTCACCGGGAGTCGTATAGCGCACGACAAGCTCCTTTGCCTTATCGCGGAAGGGGGCGTAAAAGCCGCTTTCAAGGAAGAGTCTCCTTGCTTCCACCATTTCCTTGGTGTCGCCCGGGTCGGGGGCGTGCTTTTTCTGCACCGGGAGCAGATTCACGTAGCCTTCTTTGGCGATATCATAGCAGTGATGGGCGGGGCAGAAATAGCTCTTCCCCTCTTTATGAAGCTCTTCCCGGCAGATCGGACAAACAAACATCAGATTGGCTCCGTTTCTTGATTTTCAAAAAGGGGTCTGGCGCAAAATGCACACTCCTGCGGGATGGCCTCGCAATGACAAGGGCATTTTGCGATATCCCTCGGTATTATTATTGGTGCGCCATGGTTAAATGCGGATAAGGATCCTTCACCGCGATGCGGAAGACGTTGTCGCGCGAAAGCATATTGCCGCTTTCGTCCGACGCGGTGACGCGGAGCGTGTAGCGCCCTGCGGGGAGAGAACGGAGATCCACGTCGCGGAACAGGACGGGCACAAGGCAGCGCCCGGGGGCGGCGGACTTTTCATAAAGCCTCTCCCCGCCGCCGAGAAGGCTGACGGTGACTTTGGTGACGCGGTAATTGGAGGCGACGAGGCAGGCGGTGCGGATGCTTCCGCCGGGGCGGACCACGCCGATATCCCCCATGGTGATCCTGATGCGCGACGGATCCTCGCTCACGTCCTTGACCGTGAAGACAAACGAGGTCTCCACTTTTCGGCCGCTCAAGTCGGACGCGGTGAGGGAAAAGACATACATCCCCTCATCGAGCGCTTCAAAGCCCGCCTTTTCCCCGAGCTTGCCTTCCGCGAGGTCGAAGCGGTAATCATCCGGATAGGATACGGCGCTCTTTACCGTCTGATTGCCGTGTCTGATCTCGGCTTTTACAGAAGCGAGGCGGTAATTGGAGGTGACGATGCCTGAAAGGGCGTGTTCCTTCCCCTCCGGGACCATGGTGAATTTCGAAAGTTCGAGTTTCAGAGCGGATTCGTCGGTCTCCTCTCCGTTCGGTATAAAGGCATATCCGCGCGGATAGAGGATTTCGGAGGTATAGGCCAGCTTGTCATCCAGCTTCGGGATATCGACCGGCAGTTTTCCCCCTGCTTCCGCTCCTCCGAAGGCGACGTAAACGGCGGCCGGAAGATTGGGCCCGTAGGTTTTGGTCTCGCCTTTATAATATTCGGTGGGCATCACGTCCATCCCCACCGCGGAATAGGCCGCGAGGGGCGCGTCGGCCTTCTGATAGCGCGCGAGGTCATAAGGTAACTGTATACTGACGATGACGACGCGCTTGCCGAGGCCGTGTGCAAAGCCGATCAGTTCGTCGAGGAAGGAGGCCTGCCAGCCGCCCGTGATATTCGCGGCGCGGTAGGTCTCGACCGAGGCGAGGATGAACTTGGCCTCTTCGACCGCTTTTTTCATTTCGTCGGTGCGGAGAGACAGGCTCTCATCGCTCATCACCGTTGGCTGCGCACCGCTTGCGAGGGTATTTCCGCTCCTCAGGCGCTCAACGGCGTGATGCATGCAGTTGACTTCGTTATTATAGGAGCAGAAGAGTGCCGCCTTCTCCCCTTCCATAAGCGAGAGCGGCAGGGTCTTATGTTCGTTTTTGACCAGCGTCACGGCCTTTTGGGCGATCTCCCACTCGACAGCGTGATTTTCCTCCGACCCGACGGACGTAAGCGCGCGAATTACATTTGCTTCCTTATCGACTTTGAAATCATCGAGAAGGCCGTATTTTTCCTTGAGTTTCAGGATGCGCAAAACGGCATCGTCGATGGTCTTTTGCGCGATAGCGCCGCTATCTACCATCCCGGCGATACCTGTGATGTATGCGTCGAATTGGGGAATATCTTCAGGCTTTGTGACGGTAAGCGGCATGAGGAGGATATCCACTCCCGCGTTTATGGCGAGCCTGGCCGCGTCCATCGGGTCGAAGTGCTCACTGATGGCCGCCATGTTCATCGCGTCGGTGGAGACCACGCCCGAAAAACCGAGTTCCCCGCGGAGGATATCGGTGATGAAGGTCTTCGAAAGGGTCGCGGGGATGGTGATCTCCTCCCCGGTGGATTTGGAAATACAGGTCTCCTTTTCGATGGCGGGCTCGGCGATGTGCGCCGTCATGACGATGTCGGCTCCCGCCGCGATCCCCGCGCGGAAGGGCACAAGCTCAGAGGCCCTGAGTTCATCAAGGCTCTTTTTGATGGAGGGAAGGCCCGTGTGGCTGTCGGTGCCGGTGTCGCCGTGGCCCGGGAAATGCTTGAGTGCGGCGGCGACTCCTTCGCTGTGGAGTCCTTCAATGAAGGCCTTGCCGAAGGAGGCACAGATCTCCGCATCGTCCGAGAAGGAGCGCAGGCCGATGACGGGGTTGGAGGGGTCGTTATTCACGTCCATGACCGGGGCGAAATCCACGTTCATGCCAAGGGACGCGAGTTCTTTGCCGATGACCGCGGCCGATTTTTTGGCGTTATCTTCCTCTCCCGTCGCGGCGAGCGCCATGTTACCGGGCATGGTCGTGCCGGTGCCGAGACGCGCGACGTATCCCCCCTCCTGATCGACCGAGAGGAGAAGCGGGATGTGATTTCTTGACGAAAGCGCCGATGACTGCAGATCGGAGATCAGCTCCGACGCGGCGCGGGTGGTTTTGAGGTTGCCCGCAAAGAGGATGACCCCGCCGAAGGCATAATTCGATAT
>JAKSPX010000111.1 GCA_024404415.1 Clostridia bacterium
ACTACGTTCTCCGCTGCGCCAACACCATTCAGAAGAGCATCGACCTCCATAAGTCGGCGCATTGCGCTTCCTTCGTGGCGGCGGTCATGGCCACCCTGCAGGATACCCGCACCGACAAGGCCATGTATTACGACGTGCAGATGTGCATGGGCGGCGTCTGGAACGGCGTTTTCACGCAGGGGAGGATGCAGACGCATGGCGAGAAGATGCCGGTGAAAGCCGAAAAGCCTTATTACGCGCTCAAGGCGTGGAATGTCCTCAAAAAGACGGGCGAACAGGCATCGCTCGAGGCCGACGACGGACTTTATGCCGTGGCGGCGGCCGGGAAAAAGAAGGTCACGCTTCTGGTCTCCAATTACAGCGATAACGGGAAATTCGGCTCGGGCAAGGTCCTGCCGGACGTCATCAAGCTGGATTGGGGTGCGGAGCTTGCGTCGGCTTCCGTTTGGGTCACGGACGGCACCGGAACCGAGAGGAAGCTTCCCTTCAATGGGAAAGAACTCGTTCTCCTGCACGATAGTTTCGCCGTTATCAAGGCGACGCTCAAATAATATCATAACATATAAGGAACCCGAAGCGCTTTTCGCTGACGCTTCGGGTTCTTTTCGTTTTTTATTCTTCTTTTTCTTTTTCAGTCGTCTCGCTGATGATGTAACGGGGCCGACCTTTGACTTCGAGGTAAATTTTTCCGATGTATTCGCCGATGACCCCAAGGCTTAATAGCTGGATGCCGCCGAGGAAACAAATGATGGAAACGGTGGAGGCCCAGCCGGAGACGGCGTTGCCGGAAAGCGCCACGATGACCGACCAGATGATGCCGATCAGGCTGATGGCGGCGACGAAAAGGCCGAAGCCGGTGATGATGCGGATGGGCTTGACCGAAAGGCTGGTGATGCCGTCAAAGGCGAGGGCCAGCATCTTTTTGAGCGGGTAATGGCTTTCGCCGGCCATGCGCTCATGTCGTTCGTAATAGACCGAGGTGCTGGCGAAACCGACCAGCGGCACCATGCCGCGCAAGAAGATGTTGACCTCCTTGAAGTTGGCAAATTCTTTTAGCACACGGGAGGACATCAGGCGGTAGTCGGCGTGATTGTAGACCACCTCGGCGCCCATGGCGTTCATCAGCTTGTAGAAGCCCTCGGCGGTGGTGCGCTTGAAGAAGGTGTCGGTCTTGCGGGCGCTGCGCACGCCGTAGACCACGTCGAAGCCCTTGTGATAGGCCTCGACCATGTCGTTCATGGCGTTGACGTCATCCTGACCGTCGCAGTCGATGGAAATGGTGATGCCGGCGCGGTCCTTGGCATACATCAGTCCGGCGAGCAGGGCGTTCTGGTGCCCGCGGTTGCGGCTGAGGGAAATGCCCTGATAGCGCGCATCCTCTTTTGAAAGGGCGGAGATGATTTCCCAGGTCTTGTCCTTACTGCCGTCATTCACGAAAAGGACGCGGCTATCTTTGGAAATAAGGTCTTTTTCGACCAATTCCTCGATTTTGGAAAGGAACATCGGCGCGGTGAGCGGAAGCACCTTTTCCTCGTTATAGCAGGGGATCACAATATATAAGACGGTATCCATAAAGCACCTCCCGGCATCATAGAATGGGAAAAGAAGAAACATTACGTGTATGCTTTTATTATACACTCTTTTCTGCATTTTGAAAAGGGGCAAAGGCGGAGGAAATATGGGAGGTGAGTTATGACACTCGGGGAGCTGCCGGTCGGCAAAAGCGCCGTGATCACGTCCGTCGGCGGAGAAGGGGCGCTCAGAGGGCATTTCCTGAATATGGGCTTGATCCCGGGGGCGGAGGTCACCGTCATCAAGTATGCACCATTGGGCGATCCGATGGAAGTACGTGTCCACGGGTATGAATTGACCCTGCGGAGACATGACGCAGAGAAGATCCTGACGGAAGAGACAAATGAATCCGAACGCGGCGTGCGGGAGGGCGGCATACTTTGGTCATCCTGCGTGAAATGCCCCGGAAACTGCCGGAAATGCACGAGAGCGGCGGAAGAACCGCTTCCCGAGGGAACGGTATTGACTTTTGCTCTGGCGGGCAATCAGAATTCCGGCAAAACTACACTTTTTAACGCCCTCACCGGCGCCGACCAGCACGTCGGCAATTTCCCCGGCGTCACGGTGGAGGAAAAAAGCGGCATGATCCGCGGATATCCCGAGACGCTTGTCACCGATCTGCCCGGCATCTATTCGCTCTCACCTTATTCTAATGAAGAAATCATTTCAAGGGATTCTATCCTTTCCCAAAAGCCGACCGGCATCATCAACATCGTCGCCGCGACCAACCTCGAACGGAGCCTCAATCTGACCCTGCAGCTTTTGACCCTGGATATTCCCACAGTGCTGGTACTCAATATGATGGACGAGGTGCGGGGAAGCGGCGGTAGGATCGATTTCCGCGCCATGGAGGAGCTGCTCGGCATCCCGGTGGTGCCGATTTCCGCGGCAAAAAACGAGGGTGTGGACGAACTGGTGCGCCGCGCCATTCATGCCGCAAGGTTCCGGGAGAAACCGGGAAGGCGGGATCTCGACGGAGGAGCGGCAGACCGCGCCCTTTGCACCGTCGCGGAGCTGATCGGGGCGCGCGCCGAGGCGGCGAATATCCCCGTGCGGTTTGCGGCAGATAAGGTCGCGGAGGGGGATAAACAGATCACCGAGGCACTTTGTCTTTCCGAAAGCGAGAAACAGGCCGTGGAGCGCGTCCTTTTGCGGATGGAAAAGGAATGCAGCCTTGACCGTGCGGCGGCTGTCGCCGATATGCGTTTTGCCTTTGTCCGCGCGGTGTGTGAAAAAACCGTCGTGAGGCCAAAGGAGAGCCGGGAGCATCGGCGGAGCAGCGTGGCGGACAGAATCCTCACCGGGAAATTTACCGCCATCCCCATATTCGTCGGCATCATGGCGCTGGTCTTTTACCTGACCTTCCACGTCATCGGCGCGTGGCTGCAGGAGCTTCTGGAGACGGGCATCGGGTGGCTCGGCGGAAAGGCCGATGCGCTTCTTACGTCATGGGGTGCGGGCGATATCTTGCGGTCGCTTGTGACCGACGGCATCTTTGCGGGCGTTGGGAGCGTTCTGAGCTTCATTCCCGTCATCCTCACCCTCTTTTTCTTTCTTTCGCTCTTGGAGGACAGCGGCTACATGGCGCGCGTGGCCTTTGTGATGGATAAGCTTTTATGCGGCATCGGCCTTTCCGGGAGGAGCATCGTGCCGATGCTGATCGGCTTCGGGTGCACCGTGCCGGGCGTCATGGCCTGCCGCACCCTGCCCGCGGCGCGCGACCGCAAAATGACCGTCCTGCTCCTGCCCTTCATGAGCTGCAGCGCCAAGCTCCCGATCTACGGTTTCTTCATCAACGCGTTTTTCCCGGAACAAAGCGGCCTTATTATGGCAGGGATCTATTTCCTCGGGATCGTCATCGGCGTCTTTGCGGCGTGGCTTTTCAAAGATACACTTTTCAAGGGAGAGGCCGTTCCCTTCGTCATGGAGCTTCCACCCTATCGTCTGCCCGGTGTGAAAAACGTATGGCGACTCCTTTGGAATAAAGCAAAGGATTTTCTGGAACGGGCTTTCACCGTGATCCTGCTCGCGACCTGCATGGTGTGGCTCCTTGAAAGCTTTGATTTCTGCCTTTCCGCCGTTTCCGATCCCTCGGAGAGTATGCTCGCGGCGCTCGAGGGCTTCATCACCCCGGTATTCAAGCCGCTTGGATTTGGCGATTGGCGGGTCGTCACCGCGCTTTTCGCGGGCGTTTTGGCCAAGGAGAGCGTGGTCTCCACCCTCGCCGTCCTGATCGGTGGATATTCGCTCACTTCCGTCCTCTCACCGCTCGGAGCCATGAGCCTCCTGGTCTTTGCACTTCTCTACACCCCCTGCGTGGCGGCAGTTGCGTCGGTCCGGCGGGAACTCGGGGGATGCTATGCCGCGTGGGTGGTCATCGGGCAGAGCCTCCTTGCGTGGTTCTGCGCCTTCCTCTGCCACGCCATCGGGGCGTTTTGCGGGATGGTATAGATTTTTCAGCAAAGGACTTGACAAATATGATACAAGATGATATCATAATGATATCACATATACATCGGAGGTAATCAGATATGAAGGAAATCGTTCTTGAAGGGCGAAAAAACGGCATGCTCGTCATGCTTCTGACCATTCTTTTGTTGGTCCTTTCCATTCCTGCCATGATTTTCGGCGGCATCCTTATAGGTCGGGAGGAGACTCTGGCTGTGGGTGTGGTGTTTCTCATTGCCGGCATTCTTGTTATGTGCGTCGGCTGGCTCCCGTTTCTGGGTCTCAAGATCCTCAAACCGCAGGAAGCGCTGGTCCTGACGCTCTTCGGCAAATACATCGGCACGCTCAAGGGCAACGGCTTCTATTTCGTCAATCCCTTCTCGGTGGCAGTCAACCCGGCGGCCAAAACCAAGCTCAATCAGTCAGGCGACGTGAAAACGACTCCGTCGGTCACGATGACCAGCAACGGCATGCCCGTGACGATGGAGATGACCAGCAAGAAGCTTTCGCTGAAGATCCAGACCCTTTCCAACAACCGTCAGAAGATCAACGACTGCCTCGGCAACCCCGTGGAGATCGGCATCGCAGTCACGTGGCGCATCGCCGACACGGCCAAGGCGGTCTTCAACGTCGAAAATTATAAGGAATTCCTCTCG
Organism: Clostridia bacterium; assembly: GCA_024404415.1. Taxonomy (GTDB): domain Bacteria; phylum Bacillota; class Clostridia; order Oscillospirales; family QAMX01; genus RUG11797. The sequence goes on from JAKSPX010000111.1 coordinate 4,677, forward strand.
CTCCAGTGCGACAGCGCTCTTAGAAATATCGTCCGGCTCTATCCTTATGACGTTGCGCCCAACGTGGACACCACGGGTGACGGTGTGGCCGATGACGGCAGTCTCCGCGGCTCCAGCGAACTGGTTGCGGCGCGCATCCGCGACGAGATCCAGAACCGCGTGGCGGAAGCGGGCATCGAGATCGTCGAAGCGCGCATCACCTACCTTGCCTACGCGACCGAGATCGCGGCGGTCATGCTTCAGCGCCAGCAGGCTTCGGCCATCATCGACGCGAGAAAGATGATCGTGGACGGCGCGGTCGGTATGGTGGAAATGGCCCTGGAACGCTTGAACGAAAATAACGTCGTCACGCTGGATGAAGAGCGCAAGGCCGCCATGGTCTCCAACCTGCTGGTCGTCCTCTGCGGCAACCACGACGCACAGCCGATCGTCAATTCCGGCAGCCTTTATTGATGCCGTATGAACGAATCGCAGAAGAAACAGCTTCTCTTACGCATTTCCCCCAAGCTTTATGAGGCGCTCGCGGGCTGGGCGGAGGATGATTTCCGCTCCATCAACGGACAGATCGAATATCTTCTGACCGAGTGCGTCCGCCAGAGAAAGAAAAACGGGAAATACGTCTCTGAGGAGATCGACGTTCCGCCGGAACTGGATATCAAATAAAAAATGCCTGCGGCTTTCGGCGCGTGTTGATAAGGATGTTTTTTAAGCTTTTTCATCACGCGCCGAAAACGAAATAAATCCCTGCCGGGATTTGTGAAATATCCTGCGGATGTGAAATACGCCTGCGGCGTGTGAAATGCCTGCGGGCGTGAAAAAGGGATTTATTTCATTTCACATTGCGAAGCAATATTTCACAATCGCTATGCGATTATTTCACATTTGCCGTAGGCAAATATTTCACTATTCGGAAATTATATATAATTTCCCTGCTTGCTATGGCATGAGACAAAGATACCCGCTGAAAAAGAAAAAATCTTTTCAACGGGTTGTTTCTTTTAGCTCGACAAACTGGGATTCATAATGTAAGAGTAAGGTCTATCCGGCCTTGCTCTTTTCTGTTAAGAT
>JAKSPX010000112.1 GCA_024404415.1 Clostridia bacterium
GGAACCGTTACCAAGGAGGAAATGCGAATGATGAACGAAAAATACGACGGACAGCGTGCCGATCTGCAAGGCAGGCTCCAGACTGTCCGGCAGAAAGCAGCGCTGCACTATGATCTCGATGCGCTCAAGGCAGACGTGAAACGCGAGGTCACAGCCATCGTTCGGGGCGACACCCAGAGCGAGGTATTCTATAAGAACGTCCTCGACCATCTGACGGTCTGCCGCGACAACCGGGTGGAGTTACGCCTCAACCTGCTTCCGCAGAAATGGGTGTTCGTCCTCGATAAATTGCAGGACTTGAAGCGGAAAGAAAGGGTCGGCGAAGGTGATGGGGTGTGTTATTGCGGCAACTCTTTGCCGACGTCGTTTAATATACCGATGGCTTCGGGCGTGGGCATGGCGAAGCGCTGGGAGAGGTAGCGCAGGGAGGCGCCGAGCTCGCCGTCGGGGCCGCCGTACTGCGAGATGATGATCTTGGCGGCACGGGCGTCCGGCGTGCGGATGTTGACGGGAAATTCAAGCGTTTTCAGATAGCTCCACATAGGTCATACCCCCATTTGCCACGGCCACGGAGAATCGATCCAGTTCCAGCAGCTGCCGCCTGCCGACGTGACAGAGAGCGGGCCGATATTCCTCTCATAAGCGGCGAGCGCTTCCGCATATTCCTCGCTTGCCTTCTCAAAATAGGCACCTGCCTTCCGGCAGGAGGGGTGCGTATCCAGAAACAGGCCGGCTTCGACGGTCTTGAAGAAGGCGATGCGCACCGCCTCAAGCAGTTTTTCCTTATTCAAAGCGGCCGCCTCCTCTCTGCAGGGTGCCGAGCGGGTAATAAAGGTCGGCAAAAAGGGTGCCGCGCATCAGGGCGGTGTCGCCGGAGTAGATATCCTCCCACTCCTGATTCCGCACAAAGGCGATGGCCAGCGGCTGATCGGGCGTGCGAGCCGATTCGACGGGGGGCTCCTCCGGCGCGGAACGCACCGTGTTGCGGAAAAAATCTTCGGTATAGCCTCTGCCGTAGGACGGCATGAATTTTTCCATAAGTCATTCGCTCCTTTCGCAAGCATGGGAAGGCAAATCGCTCTTCCCCGGATCATTTTATGCAGTATGGGATGTATTGCCTTATTGCATGGGCGGATTTTTTGTGATATACTACCCATACTCGGACGAATAGGGAAAGGATGACCACGGTATGAACGATATTTTCAACGAAGTCATGATCAAAAAGGACATTACGCTGGGCCGCTGGCTCTTTGACATCCTCCTGATCTTCACCTCGGTCAACGTGGTGATCCTCAGCCTGATGTATCTGGCGTTCTTCGCCTTTATCCCGATCCTGGTCGTCCTGATCCTGGTGCCGTTTCTGGTGCGCGGCCGGCACGTGGAATATGAATACGTTTTGACCAACGACCAGCTCGATTTCGACAAGATCACCGGCAAAAGAAGAAGAAAACAGCTCTATTCGGTCGATGTGCGCAACATCGAACTGATGGCTCCCATGACGGTGGATTTCAAAGAGGATTTCTTCGCCGCCGGATCCAATAAAAACGTCGACCTCGCCTCCAATCCGCGTGCGCCGGGGCGCTGGTTCATCGTTTTCAACGACCACAAGGACGGCCGTGTGACCGTGGTGTTCGAGCCGACGGTCAACATGGTGAAAAATATGTATATCTTCGCGCCGCGCAAGATCAAGGGCATGGAATACCTCGAGGAAGCGCTGGAAAGCGGTGATATGCTTTGAGGATCGCCACATCCGGAGTGATCGCGGCCATCGACGCCGCCGCCGGAAAGGCGGGACGCCCGGCTTACGATCTGGTGGAGCCTGCCGGAGAAGCATTGGCAAAGGTCATTATCCGCGAGCTGGAAAGCCTGAAAAGAAAAGACGCCGCCTTCCTCTGCGGTCCCGGCAAAAACGGAGCCGACGGCTTTACGGCGGCGCGGCATCTTTTAGAGAACGGTTATCAGGTCGTCTGCTTCTGCCCAGGCGGCGAGACGTCGCTTTCACCCGCCTGCGTCGGCAAGCGCGCGCTCTATCAGGTGGCGGGCGGAAAATGCGAGGACGGCGTGGTTTTGGAGGATCTCTCCCGCTTCGGCCTGATCGTGGACGCTTTATTCGGCACCGGCCTTTCACGCGACGTGACCGGCGTTTATGCCCTCGCCATCGACAGCATGAAGCTTTCCGGGCGGCCCATCCTCGCGGTGGATCTCCCGAGCGGACTGAATACCGACCTCGGCAGGGTTCGCGGGCGCGCCGCAAAGGCGAGCGTGACCGTCACCTTCACTCTCCCGAAACCGGCGCATTTCCTTGCGGAGGAGTATATCGGGAGGCTCGAAGTCGTGGATTTCGGCATTCCCGAGGATATCATCGCCCCATTTGGCCCCTTCGCCCTGCGCTTTGACGCGACCGACGCGGAGAGGCTTTTGAAACCGCGCGACCAGCTCACCCACAAGGGGAGCTACGGCAAGGCGGTATTATTCGTCGGCGGACGCGGCTATTCAGGCGCGGCATCGCTCGCGGCAGGCGCCGCGGTGCGCTCCGGCTGCGGCCTTGTGTGGTCCATGGTGCCGGAATGTGTCTATCCCATCGCGGCCTCGGCCGTGCATGAGGCGATCACCGTTCCGCTTATGGATAACCGTGACGGCTCCTACGCCTACCCGGCTCTTCACGACGAGCGGATGCTCTCCGCACTGGAAGGCGCGGACGCCTTCGCCATCGGGAGCGGCGTCATCCCCGGCCCGGCGGCGAAAAGACTGCTTGAAAAATTGCTGAAAACCGAAAAGAAACTGGTGATCGACGCGGGCGCTCTGAATTTCCTCGCCGGAGGGAATAAGGACGGCCGGGGAGAGCATATACATTTTGAAGACGAGCGCCTCCACAAAAACGTCATCCTGACGCCGCACAGAGGCGAGTTATTGCGCATCATGGGCGGAAAGCTTCCGGAGGAGCAAGACGATTTTGCCCTCGCACGCCGTCTGGCGGAGGACTCCGGCGCGGTGATCGTTCTGAAAGGGCACCGCACGGTGGTCGCCTCTCCCGACGGGCGCATCGCCATGAACACCACCGGCAACGCCGGAATGGCCAAAGGCGGCTCGGGCGACGTGCTGGCCGGGACCATTGCCGGGCTTGCGGCGCGGATGGACGCCTTTGACGCGGCTATCCTCGGCGTGTGGCTCGCGGGACGGGCGGGCGACCTTGCGCGTGACGAACGCGGCGAAAACGGCATGACGCCGGAGGACACCATTCAATATCTGCCGCTTGCGGCGAAGGGCGTCCGGAAAGGATAAACCTGATTTGAAAATCGTGCGATCAATTCTTTTGACCGTACTGATGATAAGCCTTCTTGCCTCCTGCGCACCAGCGCGAGAGAGCGCGGAAGAGAAAAGAAACGCGCTTCTGGAAAGCAATTTCGCCTGCGAGGCGCGGCTTACCTGCGATCTGGGCGACGATGTCGTCTCTTACACCATGGAAATACATCCGGGGGAGAGGACCGACCTCACGCTCATCGAGCCGGAAGAACTGAAAGGGCTCAAGGCGAGCGTGGAGGGGGAGGATCTGACCCTGACTTATCAGGACGTCCTCTTTGCCTGCGAAACGCCCGGGGACACGGTCTATCCGCCGGTCATGCTGCTGCCCGCCGCGTGGGCGGCCCTGAAAGAAGGCGTGCTGGGCGGGTCGGAAATGACCGAGGAGGGGCTTCTCGCCTCCTTCAGCCGCTTCGAGGGGGAAGAGGAATACATCTTCACGTTTCTCTTCGGAAACGAGGAAACGCCCCTGAAACGTATTACATTGGAAAAAAACGGGCGCGAGCTTGCCTCCGCCGTTATCCTGAGAACGCTTATGACCTGAAAGGAAGGAAAAACCATGCAATATCTGAGAAGGACCTGGGCCGAGATCGACCTTGACGCCGTTGAGTATAATCTCACGAATATCCGCAAGATCACCGGCGGCAAGCGTATCATCGCCGTCATCAAGGCGGATGCCTACGGCCACGGGGCCTCGGTCATTGCCAGACAGTATAACCGCCTCGGTGTGAATGCTTTCGCCGTTTCCAACATCGACGAGGCGCACGCCCTGCGCACCGACGAGGTCAGGGGCGACATTCTCATTTTAGGCTACACACCGCCGGATATGGCCTTTGAACTTTACGTGGACAACGTCACGCAGGCCGTCACCGATTACGATTACGCGAAAAAGCTCTCGGACTACGCCGTCCGCGCCGGGATAACCCTCGCGGTGCACGTCAAGGTCGACAGCGGTATGTCCCGCCTCGGCCTTGTGGTGCGCGACGAGGAGGACGTCGGCCGCGTCCGGGGCGAGATCCTGAAGATCGCCGCTTTACCGGGACTCCGCATCACCGGCTGCTTCACCCACTTCTCCTCTGCCGACGGAGATACCACCCCCGGCAGCGACGACCGGCTTTGCACCGAGAGACAGTATAAGCTCTTCACGTCGGTCATTGAGGCCGCCGAGAAGGCGGGCGTCTCCATGGGTACCCGGCATTGCTCCAACAGCGCCGTCATCATCAATTATCCGGAATTCGGCCTCGACGCGGTGCGCCCGGGCGTGATCCTCTACGGGTACTACCCGGACAGCGTCGAAAACAGCTCTTTGGCCGCCAAGCTCCCCTTGAAGCCGGTCATGACCCTCAAGACCGCCGTCTCGCAGGTGAAAAAGCTGCCCGCCGGGTCGGAGATCAGCTACGGCCGCGAGGCCATTGCCAAAGAGGAGATGCAGACCGCCGTCGTCTCCATCGGCTATGCCGACGGCTATGTCCGCAAAAACAGCCGCGGCGGCACCATGTATATCCACGGCTGCCCCGCCAGGGTCACCGGGCGCATCTGCATGGATATGTGCATGCTGGACATCACCGGCAGGACCGACGTGCATGAGGGCGATGAGGTGGTCGTTTTCGGCAACGGAGGCGTGTCGCTGGAAAGCGCCGCACGCGTCTGCGAGACCATCAATTATGAACTCACCTGCCTGATCGGTAAGCGCGTGCCGCGCGTCTTCCTCAAAAACGGAACGCTGGAATACACCCAGAATATGTTCCTGCACGATTGAAAGTCTGAAAATACATAATAAAAGAGCTCCGGAAATTCCGGAGCTCTTATTATTTACTGCGTGATCAGTCAGCGGCGACGACGGAGGTGATGTGCGGGTTGACGCCTTCGTACCAGTAGAGGAAGCCTTCCATGTCGATCTTGTCACCGATCTGGAGGTTCTTAACGGCGGCGTAAACTTCGGTGGTGGCGTCGCAGAGGTAGGATTCAACGGTGAAAGAGTAGGTCTGGCCGTTGAGGGAGACGTTGAAGTAGAGGTCGGAGCCTTCTTCGCCGGAGCCGTCCCAGTTGTAGAGGAAGGCGACTTCGTTGCCGTCGGCGTCGGTGGAAGCTTCAACGGTCATGCCCTTGAAGGAGACGAACTTGTTCTGATGGTTGATCAGTTCGTCGGTGCCGAGGAGATCGGTAACGTCAAACGCTTCGGCGACATAGTTGCCTTCGATGATCTCGAAGGTGGCGTCGACGATCTCAACTTCGCCGGACCACTCGGATTTGTAACCGGTGACTCTGATCTTGGTGCCCGGGGTGAGCTTGTCGAAGTCTTCTTCGGAGCAAGCCATGTTGTAAAGGAAGTAAGCGCCGTCTTCATCCTGGGTGTAAACGGTGGCTTTGTC